>JAAYJR010000546.1 GCA_012522835.1 Bacteroidales bacterium | reverse complement strand
TTGTTCTACTGTGCCTAAATCTTCCAGCGCAGTTGCCAGTCTCAGCAGCAGTATTTCCCCCTGTTCTTTAAACAGGATAGACCTGCCTTTGAAAAAGACGTATGCCTTTACTTTTGCACCGTCTTTTAAAAACTTTTCGGCATGTCTCAGTTTAAAATCGAAATCGTGATCATCGGTTTGCGGTCCGAACCGGATTTCCTTCACTACAATTTTGACCGCTTTGGCCTTCATCTCTTTTTGTTTCTTTTTCTGCTGATAAAGATACTTAGAGTAATCAATAATTTTACAAACGGGAGGATCTGCTTTCGGGGATATTTCCACCAGATCCAACTCCATTTCATCGGCCATTCTTAATGCTTCCCTCAGGGAATAAACCCCGGGGTTTTCAATATTGTCTCCCACAATTCTAACCTGTGGGGAGGTAATAAATTTGTTGATCCTGTGTTGAGCTCCCCTGTCTCTGTTTCTGCCGGGGAATCTTCCAACGCTGTGTCTTTTAATTGCTATACTTATGTCCTCCTATTATTTAGTTAGTTACAGAATTTTATTGCTGATCTTTAATCTCAGCTAATATCATTTCAGCAAATTCTTTAATTGTCATCACTCCTTTATCCCCGTGCCCCTGCCGGCGAACCGAAACAGTATCGGATTCTGCTTCCTGCTCTCCGACAATTAGCATATAAGGAATACGTTTAAGCTCATTATCGCGTATCTTTCTACCAATCTTCTCGTTACGATCATCAATAATGGTGCGAATATCGTAAATATTTAGAAAATTCAAAACTTTTTGGGCATATTCGTTATACTTTTCACTGATTGGTAAAAGAACAACCTGTTCCGGGGCAAGCCAGAGGGGAAATTTGCCTGCAGTATGTTCAATTAACACTGCAACAAAACGTTCCAGCGATCCGAAAGGCGCCCTGTGTATCATAACCGGCTGATGCCTGTTATCATCGGCACCGATATATTCCAGGTTAAACCTTTCAGGAAGGTTATAATCGACCTGTATTGTTCCGAGTTGCCAGCTCCGTCCTAAGGCATCCCTGACCATAAAGTCAAGCTTCGGTCCGTAGAATGCAGCTTCACCCGGTTCAATTGTGGTTTTCAGCCCTTTTTCGTCACAGGCTTCAATAATAGCCTGTTCTGCTTTATTCCAGTTTTCAACTGTTCCTATATATTTTTCAGAATTCTCCTTGTCGCGAAGGGATATTTGAGCAATATAGTCATCAAAGTGAAGTGCTTTAAATATAATGAAGATAATATCAATTACCTTTTTGAATTCATCTTTCAGCTGGTCCGGCCGGCAAAAGATATGTGCATCATCCTGGGTAAATCCACGTACCCTTGTCAGTCCGTGTAATTCGCCGCTCTGCTCATACCTGTATACAGTGCCAAATTCAGCCATTCTTACCGGCAGGTCTTTGTATGAACGGGGTTTTGATTTATATATCTCACAATGGTGGGGACAATTCATTGGTTTGAGCATATACTCCTCACCTTCCGCAGGAGTTGTAATTGTGTGGAAGGAGTCTTTACCGTATTTTTCGTAATGGCCTGATATTTTATAGAGCTTCACATCGCCGATGTGCGGAGTAATGACCTGCTCATAATTGTACCTTTTTTGAATTTTTTTCAGAAATTCTTCAAGTTGCATTCTCAACTGGGCCCCTTTGGGCAGCCAGAGTGGAAGGCCCTGGCCTACAGCTTCTGAGAAGGTAAACAGTTCCATCTCCCTTCCAATCTTCCTGTGGTCCCTTTTCTTAGCTTCTTCCAGCATTGTCAGGTACTCACCCAGCATTTTTTGTTTTGGGAAAGTTACCCCATAAACCCGGGTCAGCATCCTGTTATTTTCGCTGCCCCGCCAGTATGCCCCTGCAATTGATGTAAGCTTAATAGCTTTTATATATCCGGTGTGAGGCAGATGAGGGCCTCTGCAGAGATCGGTAAAATTGCCCTGTTCATAGACAGAGATAGTGCCGTCTTCTAATTCGTTTATCAATTCCAGTTTGAGTTCATCATTTTTTTGAGTGAACAGTTCAAGTGCCTCCGCTTTGGAAATCTCCCTCCTTACAATCGCATTATTTTGCCTGGCCAGTTCCACCATTTTTTTCTCAATTTGCTGAAGATCTTTTTCAGCAAGCTGGCGGCCACCAGGAAGGTCAATATCATAATAAAAACCTGTTTCTATGCTTGGCCCGATTCCAAATTTTGTACCCGGGTATATTTGCTCTATAGCCTCTGCCATCAGATGGGCTGATGAGTGCCAAAAAGCTTCCTTGCCTTCAGGGTCATCCCATGTATGAAGTTTAACTGAGGCATCGTGCGATATCGTACGGGTTAAATCCCATATTTTACCATCAACAGTTACCGCTAAAACCTCTTTGGCAAGACTGTTAGAAATAGACCGGGCTATTTCAAGCCCTGTTAACGGTTCCGGAAATTCTCTTACACTTTTATCGGGAAACGTAATTTTTATCATTTTGCTATACTATTTTCAGGGGTGCAAAGATAATGATTCATTCCGGAACTGATTTTTTAAATATAAATTATTTGTTTTTGTCAATAATTATTTATTTTGCTGCCAATATTAAATTGATTAATAAGTTATTAAGTACCAGTATAGATGAAATTGAAAAAACCGGAAGAGTGCTTGTCATTGGAAGATGTTAGAAATGAAATAGATAAAATTGATAAATCAATTATTTCCCTGTTTTCTGAACGAAATAAATATGTTGAAGAAATTGTCCGGTTTAAATATGATTCTGTCAGTATAATAGCTGAAGCAAGAAAAAATCAGGTAATAAGACAACGAAGGAAATGGGCTGAAGAAAGAGGTCTTGATGCAGAAACCTTTGAAAAAATTTATGAGCTTCTCATTGAATCTAATATAAAACAGGAATTAAAAATTTTTAAAACTAAACCCAAAAAGTAGATATATGTATATAAAGGATTTGAAGGTGATGGACTGTACCGTCAGAGATGGCGGCCTTATGAATAAATGGCAGTTCAGTGATGAATTCGTACGCGGGGTTTACGATGGGTGCCTGGAGGCAGGTATTGATTATATGGAAATTGGATATAAAAGCAGTGAACATGCTTTTTCGAGGTCAGAAGTAGGTCCATGGAAATTTTGTGATGATAAAGACCTGCGGAGAATCGTAGGGGACAATAATACAAAATTGAAGCTCTCAGCTATGGCGGATATCGGGAGGATAGATCCGGACGACATTCCTGAGAAAAGTGCAAGCGTTATAGATATGATCAGGGTTGCATGTTATGTCCATCAGATTGATAAAGCTATAGTGCTTGCTGAACATTGTCTTGATAAGGGATATGAAGTAACCATTAATTTAATGGCAGTTTCAAAAGTAAATGAACCTGAACTGGACCAGGCACTGAATGACCTTGCCGTGTCGCGTGTGCCTGTCATTTATGTGGTTGACAGCTTTGGGAGCATGTATTGTGACAGCATAGAATATCTTATCAAAAAGTATAAAAAAGCACTGCCCGGGAAAGAGCTGGGTATTCATGCACATAACAATATGCAGCTTGCGATGTCAAATACTATCACATCCCTGATACATGGCGCCACTATGCTCGATGCAACTTTACTGGGTATGGGACGCGGTGCGGGGAACTGCCCTATAGAGATATTAATTGCATTTCTGAAAAACCCGAAATACAGGCTTCTTCCCCTTCTTGATGTTATACAAAATTATATTAAGCCTTTACAGGATAAGATTGAATGGGGATATCATGTTCCATATCTGATAACGGGCTCAATGAATGAGCATCCGAGGAGTGCCATGAAATGGATGGATTCAGAGAGAAAGTCTGATTTTGTGGCTTTTATGAAAGAAATGCATGATTATGAATTGCTTGAGTAATATCTTCTGAAAGATTAACCAGAATATTGATTTTTTTTAATTTTTGACTTACATAACAATTTTTAAATTTGTACCGTGTTATATTACTATGCACTTTCATGATGGGAGGTGTTAAGATTTTTAGTAATTTTTTTTCAGTGATGGCTTTTTTAGTCCCGATTAAATTCGGGATCGGGTTTAAGGAGTAAAAACCCTTTGAATAAAAATTTTAAACAATGAAAAAAATAACTTCACTTATCTGGTTAACATTTCTGATTTGTTCAGTTTCTGCCCAGACAGGGCTACAAATCAGCCTTGAAGATATTTTACTGAACGGGACATTTCAAGCCGAATCTATCGAAGAGCTGAGGTCGATGAATGACGGTAATCACTATACATTACTGGTGAATAACAGCAAAATAGTGAAATATAGTTATGAAACAGGCCAGATGGCAGAGACATTATTTGATATTTCTGATATTGATAATGCCCGGATAAGTGGATTCACCGACTATGAATTTAGTGATGATGAAACAAAAATATTACTGATCACTGAAAAGCAGAAAATATACCGGCACTCTTTTAAAGCTGAATATTATATCTGGAACTCTGTTACCGAAGAGTTTAGCAGGCTTTCGGAAAAGGGGGCACAGCAACTTGCCGACTTTTCTCCGGATGGAAACTATGTTGCATTTGTCCGTGACAATAATATTTTTATTAAAAATCTTAAATTCGGGAGCGAAAGTCAGATAACTTTCGACGGGAAGGAGAATGAAGTAATCAACGGATCTCCCGACTGGGTTTATGAGGAGGAATTTGGTTTTAATAAGGCTTTCTGGTGGTCGCCCGACAGTAAATTCCTGGCATTTATACGATTTGATGAATCTGTTGTTCCCGGTTATAACCTTACCATGTACGCCGGAGATAAACCTGAACTGAATCAAAATAAGCTTTATCCCGAAATTAAAACCTTTAAATACCCTAAAGCAGGTGGACAGAATTCCATAGTTACTGTAAAGACATATGAACTCTACTCAAGGGTTACCATGGACATTGACATTGGACAGAATCAGAATATATATGTACCCCGGCTTAACTGGACACCGGATGCCAAAGATCTGGTAATTATGAGAATGAACAGGAAGCAAAATGAACTTGATATACTATATGCCAATCCTTTTACCGGTGACTCAAGGCCAATACTTACAGAGAAGAATGAAAGATATATAGATGAGAGTTTTCTGGACGCATTTAAATATTTTGACGACGGCAGGTTTGTTGTAATAAGTGAACGGGACGGCTGGTCACATATATACTTATATGACCGCCTGGGCTTTCTGCAGTCCCAAATAACAAAAGGTGACTATGATGTGACAGATTTCTATGGTTACGATAAGGAGAAAGACATATTTTATTACCAGACTGCTGCGGAATCCCCCCTTACCCGGGAGGTGAGGTTTACTAGTACAGATGGTAAAAAACAGGGGAAATTGTCTGGCCAGACAGGTACCAACAAGGCATCATTCAGTAACAATTTTGCATATTATGTGAATTATTACAGTAACAGCAACACCCCGGAATTTATTACACTGCATGAAACTAAAAAGAATCAGCTTCTTGGCGTACTACAGGATAATACCATCTTAAAAAATAAGCTGCAGAAATATAGCCTGCCCCAAAAAGAGTTTTTCACTTTTACAACCTCAACAGGTGTGGAATTGCACGGATTTATGATAAAACCAGCCAACTTCAATATTTCGGAGAAGTACCCGGTAATAATTGATCAGTACAGCGGCCCTAACTCCCAGAAGGTTACAGATTCCTGGAAACGGATATACTGGAATCACTATCTGGCCAGGGAAGGGTTTCTTGTTGTAACGGTTGATCCCAGGGGAACAGCAGCAAGGGGAGAGGATTTCAGAAAGTCTACCTATCTCCGCTTAGGAAAATATGAATCTGAAGACATGATTGAGACGGCATCATACCTGAAAACCCTGCCATTTGTAGATGGTAATAATATAGGCATATTTGGCTGGAGTTACGGAGGTTTTATTACCTGTATGTCGATGTGTAAGGGGAGTGATCTTTTTAAAGCCGGAATAGCAGTTGCACCTGTCACCAACTGGCGTTTTTACGACACTGTTTATACTGAACGGTATATGGGAATACCAACTGATAACCCGGAAGGTTATGATGAAAATTCTCCACTGGCCCATGCCGGAAAACTCAAAGGCAGATTGTTGATCATTCATGGCTCGGCCGACGATAATGTGCATCCGCAGAATACCTACGAGTTTACAGAGAAGCTTGTGCAGTCGGGAGTGCAGTTCGATATGGCAATATATACCAACCGGAACCATAATATTAAAGGCGGAAATACTTCTATGCACCTTTATACAAGAATGACAGAATTCTTTAAAGAGCATTTACAGTAATGTACTGTTTACAGAATTTTTTTGTCCTTTATTCAGTAACTATCCGTTTCAGCATTTCACGTACCTGCCAGAAATTTTCAACTTTATAGGTTGCCATCGTTTTAGACATACCCACTTTAATTGTATAGGCAGTTTCCGGAAGTGCTGCAAATAAAAATTCATCTGTCCAGTCATCCCCTACTGCAATGATCTTGTCAGCCGGTGCCGAGTTAAGTAGTTTTTGTGCTGCCCTGCCTTTATTAATTCCCCGGTTTTTGATTTCAATGACTTTATTCCCTTCAAGGATCTCCAGGTTAAGGTTTGAGACCAGGCTTGTAAGTTCATCTTTAAGTTCGATAGCCCTGTTTGGGCCCAGTTCAGGATCTGATTTTCTGTAATGCCATACCAGGCTGTAATTTTTTTCTTCGATAAATGACCCGGGAGTGCGGTCAACATAAAATTCCAGCGCTGACCGGATACTATCTTTCCATGATGCATCCAGTTGTTCGATCATTTCCCAGGGTTCCCCTTTCTCTCTGTACCAGACACCATGTTCCACGATCAGGGTATAGGGTTTTTTACCAAACCACTCTTCAAAAGTGTCTTTATCCCTTCCACTGATAAGCACTATCCTGTTTTTAGGATTATCAGCCAGTCCGTCAAGCAGTTCATATAACTCATCGTCAGGTCGTGCATGCTTCGGATTGTCCTCGAATCCTGTCAGGGTGCCGTCGTAGTCAAGGAAAAAAACAGCACTGTCAGCATTGCGAAGCTCTTTTATTATCTTGTTTTGGATAGCTGTGGTAAGCTTTTTGCCCATAAATTTTTGTTCACTCTGTTTTACTTTTTCCATTCCGTTCAGGAATTCCAAAGCCCATTTATTAATATTATATCTTTTTAACCTTTTTTGGAGAAATGTATTTCTTTCAATCTGTTCATCCAAAGGCATTTCCAGGGCTGTTTTTATACTTTCAGCTATCTGTGCAATATCATTCGGATTAATTATCAGCGCTTCACTCATCTCTTTTGACGCACCCGCCATTTCACTTAGGATTAAAACTCCGCGACCGTCGGTTTTTGAAGCAATATACTCCTTTGCCACCAGGTTCATTCCGTCCCTGACAGGTGTCACAAGCGCTATATCACAATAGTTGTACAGATCGACCAGGTTTTCAAAAGGCATAGACCTGTAAAAATACCATATGGGAGTTCGGTTGATAGATGAGAATTCACCGTTTATTCTTCCAACAATCTCATCAACTTCGCTTTTCATTTGCTGGTACTGTTCTACACCAATCCGCGAAGGAACTGCCAGCAAGACCAAAACTACCTTATCTCGATATTCCGGATATTTTTCCATAAAATACTCAAACGCCTCAAGCCTGTTAATAAGTCCTTTTGTATAATCGAGCCTGTCTATGGATATTATAAACTTCGTATCGGGATAGAGAAGATAATAACGTTCCAGCTCTTTTCTGACCTCAGATTTATCTCTTACTGATCTTTTTTGGGCTTCCAGCGCTGCATTCTGAAATTTTTCATAATCAATTCCCATTGGAAAGTTGTCTACTCTTACAATTCTGTTAGGAAGATTTATCTCATTCATATTTATATCGTATCCCAGGAGTCGTCTGACAGAACTCATGAAGTGCCTTTCATAGTCAAACGTATGAAATCCCAGCAAATCCGCCCCAAGCATTCCGTTAATGATCTCCTTCCGCCAGGGAAGAGTTCTGAAGAGTTCATAGGAGGGAAAGGGTATATGAAGAAAAAATCCTATTGTGACCTTAGGGAAACGTTCTTTTATCAATTGTGGCAGAAGTAAAAGGTGATAGTCGTGAATCCATATTTTATCTACCCCCTCCATATTTTCAGCTATGACGTCAGCAAATTTTTGATTAACTCTTTTGTAGGCTTCCCATTGCTCTTCTTTAAACTCTACATATTGGGAGAAATAATGGAACAGGGGCCAGATAGTTTTGTTACTGAAACCTTCGTAATAGAGTTCTACCTCTTCAGGGGTGAGATTGACATCCGCACATGCCTCATTTTTTAATTCAAGGTTAATTTTTTTTCTTTCCTTTGCCGTTAATTGATTTTGATCTATCCCGGACCACCCTATCCAAAGGCTGTCGAACGACTGGCTTACCGACATCATTCCAGTTGCAAGTCCGCCAACGCTGGGAGTAAATTCTATTTCGTCATCCTTGATATTTATATTTAAGGGCAATCTATTCGAAATTATTAAAAATCGATTCATTGTTTTTATATTTGTTTGCTTATTATAGTCAAAAAAAACCAAACTTCAAAATTTAATCGTAAATCACAGGCAACTAATGAGGAATTTTGATTACGGAATTATAGGTAACTGCAGCAGTGCAGCATTAATATCAAAAGCCGGGGCCATTGAATGGCTTTGCCTTCCAATATTTGATTCTGCTTCTGTTTTTGCAAAAATACTTGACAAACAAAAAGGCGGCAGCTTTGAGATAATAACAGGCGATGATTATAATTGTTCGCAGAAGTATGTTTCCAATACCAATATTCTTGTCACATCATTTACAAATGGCACAGATACATTTGAAGTTATCGATTTTATGCCCCGTTACCTTTATCATAACGGCAGCAATCATATATATTCTCCACCTGACCTTATAAGGTACATAAGGGTAAAATCAGGGAAACCTTCATTCAGGATCAAGTATGACCCTAAGCTTGAGTACGCTGAAAGGCCTACCATTACAGAGGTCAGAAAAGATTTTCTAAAAAGTTTCACAAGAAACGGCACCTATGATTCTTTATATCTTTATTCTAATCTGGAAAAGGAAAAGATAATTAATGGTTCTGAGATAAATCCTGAAGGGGATATATATTTTCTTATCAGTTATAACCAGAAATTACTCAGGCAATCGGTTGAGAGAACCTATCTGAAGCTGCAGCGTACTAAAGTATACTGGCTTAACTGGGCAGAAGATACACATAAGTTCAGCGATTATAACAATGAGATACTTAGGAGTGCCCTTATTCTTAAATTGCTGAGTTTTGACAAGACCGGGGCTATCCTTGCGGCAGTAACGACTTCTTTACCGGAAACGATTGGTGAAATAAGGAACTGGGATTACCGTTTTTGCTGGCTTCGCGATGCTTCTATGGTTATCAGTATGATGACTAAGATCGGACATTGGCGAAGCGCCGAAAGGTTCATGAATTTCATTATCGATGTGGTTTCAGACAAAGATGAGAAGATACAGATAATGTATGGCATTAACAGGGAAAAGAACCTTCGTGAAAGGATACTGACTCACTTGTCAGGTTATGAAAACAGTGCACCGGTGCGTATCGGGAATGCTGCTTATAAACAGAAACAGCATGATATCTACGGTATATTAATGGATGTTATATACCAGCAGTTTAAATTGTTTGATATAACCTTACAGAACAGCGAAGAGCTTTGGACAATCATCAGGAGCATAGTCAGGATCGTCAAAAATAACTGGAGAAAACCTGACCGTGGTATCTGGGAGATCCGTTACAGTCAGAGTCACTTCACTTTTTCAAAGTTGTTATGCTGGGTTGCGGTCGACAGGGCAATAAAGGTAGCTGAGCTTATTAAGCGTAATGAATACGTTCAAAAATGGGGAAGTTTGCGGGAGACCATCAGAAAAGATATATTAAAACGGGGCTGGGACGAAGAGCTGGGGTCATTCACCCAGGCTTACGGGTCAAAGGACCTGGATGCAACTGCATTGCTGTTTGAATCTTACGGCTTCCTCGAGGCTTCTGATCCAAAATATATGCTTACAGTGAAAGCTATTGAAAAGGAACTTGCCCGCGACGGATTGATGTATCGGTATAAAACCCGTGATGATTTCGGACAACCTACATCGTCATTTACTATTTGTACATTCTGGCTGATCCAGGCACTTTACAAAACAGGAGAACAGGAAAAGGCCAGGAAACTGTTCGAACAGTTGTTATCATACAGCAATCATCTTGGAATCTTCAGTGAAGATATTGATTTTAACAACAAGCGGCTTCTGGGTAATTTTCCCCAGGCATATTCCCATCTGGCACTGATCGAAACAGCAATGTTATTTGCAAGAGATATAGAATTGAAAACCAGGTTCTGATTTCTGTTGTAATGATTTGCTGCTTTGTATATTTGCCGGATATTAAAGAAATAGATATAAATTTATCTGCTAAACACTTTTTGCAGAGAATAAAAAATTTAAAAACAGATTTATTGTGAAGTGGCAAATAAAAATTCTGGCAACATATTTTTTTGTATCAGTTTTTACAGGACTCAATGCGCAGCTTGTAGAAGTTCAGGCTAACTATAACAGTGTTGGAGATGTTGATTTCGTTGCATATAATAACAGTCAGGCACCTCTGTTCCTGAATATCGATTTTGCGGATCTTGAAAATACTACCTTTAACGAAACACTGCCTTATATTAAATTGGTAGTGCCCGGATTTAACAGCCTGTTTACTTTGCAGAGAGAACCGGGAGCTGAGGCGCCAAGGTTTAACTACCAGATCAAATATTACAGGTCCAATCCGTTTGCAATCCCTGATCTTGATTTTCCTTATCTCATCCCTTTGGAGCCGGACAGGGCAGTCACCGTCTTTGATGTTAAGGATATTTCCGGGTTTTGGGGAAGTGAGGAACCGGAATCCTGGGTTGCCACGGGATTTAAAGTAACACCCGGAGAGACAGTATACAGCAGCCGCAACGGAACAGTAGTTGAAGTCACGGGACAGTCAAGGAACAGTAACTCTGAGTCCTGGTACCATACATGGACCAACACTGTTACTATACTGCAACCCGACGGCACACTGGTTTGCTACCATGGGATTGAGGACAAAACAAAACAACTGAAACCCGGACAGAAAGTCTATGCAGGTGAACCAATAGGCAGCGTCCTGCCCGACGCATCCTCCATGATAATGTTGATATGGCAAAACAGAGTGAATTCCAGGGAATTACTGTTTATAATTCCTCAATTCGTTATAGATCAGGATAAAACAGGGATATTAACATCTTCACGTGAATATACAGTTATTCATCCCGAATCAGTCAGGGGCCTTGAAATGACTAAACGGGAGAAAAGAAGGTATCTGCGTTAACGTATAAACTAAATATTCAGTAATAATGCTGGTTTAAAGCAGACCTCCACCAACTGAAGTATTTAGATTCAAGCTCTTTAGTTGACGGGAAGGGATAGAATAAAAATTTATTCTTTTTACCGATAAAAAATCCATTCCTGATTGTCCTGTAAGAGAGATCATCCTGCATGAATCTAAGAACAGTTTTTGTCAGTTTTCCCTCCGTTTCATTCAATTTTATCAGGCAGTCACGGAGATGATCCGGATTAGGATATGGCAGATTATGCAGCGGAGACATTGGGTTGGTGGCTAATTCATTCAGCTGCAGTTCGGCAAAAAATATTTTTGGTGCCGACACAGGATTTTTCTTATTTGTAAGGAACTGAATGAATTCAGGTGGTGAAAGCTTACTGGCCACGCGGGTAGTAACAGGATTGAACTGCTGATAGAGATGAATTTCATCCTGGTCTGATGGCATATATTCTGCCTGTTTTATTTCCAGCACTTTGCCGTCATCTGTGGCGAGGTAGAGATTTTTTAATGCTTTAAGGGGAGTCTTTTCCAGGACTCTGTAAATTCCAAAAAACACAGATCTTTTAGGTTCTCCATCCGGATAAGGGATCAGTTTTTTGTTGATGTAGTCATGGGGCATCTCTTTCATTTTATCCGGGTCGATCTCAAAAAATATATTTTGGCCCCTTGTGCGTTTTTTGGTGCCGACTGACAGATAATGTCCGAATTCTTCGGGAGGAAGCTGGGAAGCAATAAATGATTCAGGAGTGAAAACCAGGTAATAATAATTCTTCATTGCATCTGTTTAAAATTTTGTAATTATTTAATCTCATTATTAGTGTTAAATTTAAATGGTATGAGATTGAACTCGTTGTTATAATAATAACTCTTAATAAGCAATAGTACCTGACTCGTTTGTAAATAA
>JAAYJR010000238.1 GCA_012522835.1 Bacteroidales bacterium | reverse complement strand
TTCTGATGAACTCTCTTCTTGATAAGTTTTTCATATGGTTTAAATTAATGTTTTTCATAGGTATCATATAGCCTGCCCCGATTTTAATCGGGGGAACTCGCATATGAATATTCTTGGGTGATTTTGGAATCATGCTCGTTTCATAAAGTTTAGTTTGATTAGATTTTTAATTGATTTGTTTTTTAAATTTAATAGTAACAGACGTAAAGTTAAGAATTATCTCAATACCTTCCTACTAATGGCATTTTTCTTCCGAAGCCGAATGCTTTTGAGCTGATCCGCAATATTGGCGCTGCCTGGAATCTCTTGAATTCGTTGATGTTTACAAGTTTCATTACTCTTTCAATCACTTTTCTGTCAAATCCTTTTTCTTCTATCTCATCCGGTGACTGGTTTAACTCTATATAGTTGAAAAGTATCTGGTCGAGCAGGTCATATTCGGGAAGGGAGTCTGTATCTTTCTGGCCTGGCCGTAGTTCAGCCGAGGGAGGCTTGATTATTGTATTCTCCGGAATGATCTCTGTGTTCCTGTTAATATGTCGGGCAAGTTTGAAGACATCGGTTTTATAAACGTCGCCCAGGACTGCAATGCTTCCGTTCATGTCGCCGTAGAGGGTGCCGTATCCTACTGCGCACTCACTTTTATTGGTTGTGTTCAGAAGAATATTTCCAAATTTATTTGATATTGCCATCAGGTATATTCCCCTGGCACGGGCCTGGATATTCTCTTCAGCCACTCCAGGATCAGTGCCCTCAAACAAGGGTGAAAGTGATTTTTCAAATCCATCTACCGCTGACTGTATCTCAATAAGGTCATACTGTATTTGTAAATTTTCAGCCAGCTGCCGGGCATCTTCGATGCTGTGGTCTGAGGAGTACTTTGACGGCAGCAACAGTACCCTTACATTTTCCGGTCCCAGTGCCCTGACTGCCAGAACTGCCGTAACTGCAGAGTCTATTCCTCCCGACAGTCCCAGGACTGCCTTACGGAATCCTGATTTGTACAGGTAATCCCTTATCCCCAGGATGAGGGCATTGTAGATTTTTTCAATATAACCTGATGACGGCTGCACAGCTTTTTCTGCTTCATTATCTGTGTTGATGACCAGGAAATCTTCTTCGAAATATTTGAGCTCTTTAATTATCTCACCCTGATTATTGATAAAAACTGAACCGCCGTCGAAGATCAACTCTGCCTGGGCGCCGGTCTGGTTCACATAGATCACAGGGAGCTTGTATGTTTTTGCTTTTTTTATCAGAATGTCCTTTCTCCACGACTCCTGGTTATATGAGAATGGAGATGCAGATATATTAACGACAAAGTCAGGGTTCAGCTCAGCCAGCCTCTCCATAGGGGAGACCTGGTATAATTTATCTTTTCCAAACTCGCTTGCAGTGGGTTGTTCATCCCAAAGATCTTCACAAATGGTAACTGCTATCCTTTTGTTTTTATATTCAGCAATTTGAAAATCATTGTTCGGTTCAAAATGTCTGTATTCGTCAAAAATGTCGTAAGTGGGCAAAAGCGTTTTTTTGTGAACTGACAAAATTCTGCCGTCAGCCAGAAATAATGCAGCATTGAACAGCTTTTTTCCGCGTTCGTTTTCGTTAATGCATGGAGCTCCGACTATGGCTGCGATCCCTCTGCAGGATTCAGCTATTTTTTGAACTGTCTCTTCCGCTTTAAAGATAAACTCCTTTTTTTCGAGCAGATCGTGGGGGTAATACCCTGTTACAGAAAGCTCTGAAAATATTACAAGGTCAGCTCCCTGTGCTTTTGCGTGTTGAATGTTTTTTATGATTTTGGCAGAATTACCCTCAAAATCACCAATTATATAATTTAACTGAGCCAGCGCAACTTTCATTGAAACAAAATATTTTTCATCAAAATTAGAAAAATTCAGGAAAACAATTCATTTATATCTTTTTGGTTAAGTTTTTTAAGAATGCTCTCGTCGGTTTGGATGATGTCTCCGGCAATTTTTTTCTTTTTATTCTGAAGCGAAAGTATCTTCTCTTCTACTGTATTTTTGCATATCATACGATAGGCAAATACTTTTTTATCCTGTCCTATCCGGTGACAGCGGGCGATAGCCTGATTCTCAACTGCAGGATTCCACCAGGGATCAACAATGAAAACATAGTCGGCTGCAGTTAAATTCAGTCCTGTGCCACCTGCTTTCAGGCTGATAAGAAATACCCTGAGATTTTCATTTTCCTGAAAGTTTTTTACTGATTTTCTGCGATTTTCGCTGCTGTTTTGTCCATCGAGATATTCATATTCAATATTCAGCCTTCTCAGCTCATTCTGAATCAATGCCAGCATTTTTACAAATTGTGAAAAAACAAGAATTTTGTGCCTGCCGGTCTTTCTGGTTATGTGTCGAATAAGTTCATTGATCTTTACTGACTGATTTTCAGTTATTTCATTAGAATTTAAAAGCAAAGGTGAATCACAGATCTGGCGTAACCGTGTCAATGCTTCGAGTACCATTATTTTTGATTTTTCCACCCCCTCTTTTTTAATTTTATTGAGCAACTGATTTTTATATTCATTGCGGTAAGCATCATATA
>JAAYJR010000369.1 GCA_012522835.1 Bacteroidales bacterium | reverse complement strand
TTTTCACTGGATGGTGCACCCATTCAGGAAAAAGATGCTATCTCATATCTGTTATTCAACAAAAGCTCTAACCAGCTGGATTCCCGGGAAAGCTCTTCAATACAGGGCAGCAATCTGGACCTGGCCAGGGATCTTGCCCTCGGACAGCTTTCCAATGTAGTAAAAGATGCACTTCAGTCATCCCTCGGACTCGATGTTATTGAAATTTCAGGGGAAGAGGGCTGGTCTCAGGGAAGTGTGTCAATTGGCAAGTACATTACCAATAATTTATTCCTAAGCTACCAGCGCACCTTTGCACTCGACAAAAAAAACAAACAAATTGAACCGGAAAAGATAAGTCTGGAGTATCAGTTGCTAAAATCTCTGTTTTTACAGGCAACAAACCAGGGATCAGATTCAGGATTTGATTTTATATTTAAATGGACCTGGAAATAATAACTACCAAATTGACAGATCATGTTTATAATAATTCAGAAATAAACCGGTTTATTATGATTATAGATGTAATTTCATAATTAATCTTTGGGCTGAATTAGACAATTTAAAACATACTTTTATCTCCCGCTTTTTATTGAGATGTTTGTTTTATTACTTTTGTACTTTTATGGGAATAATAAAAAAATACGCAAACAGAAGAATTAACAAGAAGGCTGCGATGGTCAAAAGGGAAGTTAAGATACCTCAGCCCGGAGCAATAAAAAAAATTGGTATCCTTTGGCAACCATCTGAAGCCGAAGCGTATAGTTACCTGCAAAACCATTTCATGCAACAACAGGTAATTCTGCGGAATATGTGTGTTGATATCAAAAATGACAAAAAAGTTAAAACAATAAATGTCATTACATCCAAAGATCTTAACTGGATGGGACTTCCAAAGGAAGGATCCTGCGAAACTTTTATAAACGCAGAGTTTGATCTTTTTTTGAACATTGCTTTAGATCAAAACCTGCCTCTGAACTATATTACTGCCCTCAGCCGTGCAAAATTCAAGATAGGCTGGTCACCCGAAGATCATAATTTCTTTGATCTTAATATTAAAATTGGCAGTAAACAGGATGCCTTATACCTTGCCAAGCAACAAATTTTTTATCTTAGCCAGCTAAATAAAAAGACATCAATATGAATCACGTTTTTAAAGGTGCAGGGGTAGCCCTGGTTACACCTTTTACCGAAGAAAACAAAATCGATTTTAAAGGACTGGAAAAAATTGTAAGGAATCAGGTTAATGGTGGTACAGATTATCTGGTTGTACTTGGTACAACTGCCGAAACCCCTACCCTGTCGACGGAGGAGCAACATGAAGTGGTAAACTTTATAAAGGACAATGCATCCGGATTACCGGTTGTAGTAGGGATGGGAGGCAATGATACAAAAAAAATCCTGAAACATATTGATACTTTCAATCTGGAAGGAGTCAGCGGACTGCTTATTGTAACCCCTTACTACAATAAACCTTCACAGGAAGGAATGTATAATCATTATTCTGAAATCGCAAGTGTAAGTCCCGTGCCTGTAATTCTCTATAATGTGCCATCAAGGACAGGGGTAAACATTGAGGCAGATACAGTCATTAAGCTGGCTGAACTGTCAGAAAAAATAGTTGCAGTAAAAGAAGCATCAGGAGATCTTAACCAGATATCGAGGATCATTAAATATGCACCGGACAATTTTTCAGTGATCTCAGGGGATGATGCATATACACTGCCAATGATTGCTCTGGGTGCAAAGGGAGTTATATCGGTAATTGCAAATGCATTGCCAAAAGAATTAAGTAACCTGGCCCATAGCGCCCTCAATGTAAATTTTGAATCTGCACGAAAACATCATCCTTATTTATCAGCAATTTTTAAATTATTATTTAAAGAAGGTAATCCTGCCGGAGTAAAAGCTCTGCTCAATATCATGGGACTAATTGAGAACAAATTGCGCTCCCCTCTTTTTCCGGTAAGCGGCCAGGCATATAATGATATCAGCTGGGCTTATCAGCAATTTATCCGGTAATTCGCGAAAAGACCTTAAATTGTTTGCCACCTGGTTGTGGAATTATATTTGTTTTTGTAATCCGTTGCATCATTGTCCTCACTCTGATCCTTATTACTGGTAGTACTATTATAAGCATCTTCACAAACATGATAAATGTCAGTTTTTACATTATTAAAGAAATATTTCTTTAATAATGTTTCAAAATTACAAAACAAAAATCCTAAATTTTTCATTTTTGATACTTTTTAACGGTTATGTGGTTGGATTCTGCAGCCTGTGCAACAATACTGCTGCATAGGAACTCATTGATGTGCGCTGAACAATTATCTCTTCGGGAAGATTAAGATTTGCCGGGCTGAAATTCCAGATACCTTTAATGCCACAGTTCACCATATCTTCTGCAACCTCCTGGGCTGCATGATCAGGAGTGGTTATTATTCCGATCTTTACGTTTAACCTCTCTGCAAGGCTGAACATCTTGTTATATTCAAGCACATGAATTCCTCCTATTGTTTTTCCTATTTTATTTTCATCAATATCAAACCCTGCAATAATTTTTAGTCCGAGTGACTGATGCTCCTGGTATGCCATAAGTGCAGAGCCAAGATTTCCAGCTCCTACCAGAAAAGCTTCATTGATCCTGTTAAAGCCTAAAAAAATCTCCAGGGAATGGATTAATTCATATGTGTTGTAACCAACACCGGGCTTCCCCTTGATTCCTGTATATGCCAGGTCTTTCACAACCTGGGTGGAATCACATTTTAAACTTTTTGCAATTGCCGGGGCGGAAATGTTAATAATTCCCTCTTCCCTGGTTCTCTCAAGGAAATAAAGATATCCGGGCAACCTTTTCAATGTAGGTTCCGGAACCTGAGCCTGTACTTTATTTTTCCCTGATACTGCCATTGTGATAAAATTTAATATTTATCAAATAATCAGTTCAAAAATACAAAAAAACTATATAAGGAATTATTTCTTTAACTAAATTGTATATTTATTAACCGAAAATTAAGATTGTGACATTTTTTGCTCCACCATTATCAACTGGCTGGTATCATAACCTCTCTTCTCCGCCAGGTTCAAAATATGTTGAAGTGTGCTGTCATCCAGCATGGGAGTCCTGCTCAATATCCACAGGTATTTATCAGATGAACTTCCTACAAGTACCCAGTTGTAGTTACTGTCCAGTTCCAGCACATAATAATCTGCATAAAAAAATAGGAAAAATGAAACTTTCAACTTTCCCGGTTCAGAAGGGTCTGGTTGTTTAGCCTTCCCGTTAGCAACATTAAGCTTACCATCAATACTATTTTTATATCCCTGATTTACGACAGTAATTTTCCCGTCGGGAAGAAGTGAATAAGTTGCGGTCACCCCCACCAAACCTTTTTCAAAAGAGTGATTATATCTGGCAATTTCATACCATCTCCCCATGTAACGTTCAAGGTTCAACTCTTTTACTGTCGAATAGTCCATATTATCAGGTTTTTTAGATTGACAATCTGTTAGTGAAAATAGAATCAAAAATATCACAATTAAACAGTTCCTCATTATTTTATACTTTCCGTTAATTCGACAAATGTTGTTGGCCTGGCAATTATTTTGCGATTGCTGTCAACCAGAAACATAGAAGGTGTTGCATATATGTTAAAATTCTTTGTTACCTCTCCATCCCACTCCTGGAGGTCAGAAAGGTTATAAAAAGCTTCAAATCCAGCTTTTACAACTGCTTTATGCCATTCAGTAAGTGACCTGTCCAGTGAAACAGCAATTATTGAAAGATCCTCTGAATTTTCCTGTTCAACCAATGCTCTTATTTTTGGGAGGAGTTCGTTACAATGAGTACACCAGCTGGCCCAAAAAATGATTAAGGCTTTATTCTTTATAACGTTCGAAAGGGTCACAGGATTACCCTTTATATCATCAAGCGTAAAATCAGGTACAACTGTACCGGGCTTCATATTTTGATGTTCAAGCTTCCGTATCAATGTTGACTTTTCGTCCGTCTTACACAGTCCGTCAGCGTAATTATCATTTATATATGATAATACATTATCCATCTTAAGAATTTCAAACCCATTCACCAAATAGCCAAGAATAAACTCATACATCAGACCTGCTCCGGAAATTCCTTCACCGGCCGGAGATACCTTCCCTACTTGTTCCATAATTATTTCCACAGCTTCAATGTATGCCTGTTCTCTTTGTTCCTTGGTAAATCCCTTTTGGTTATAAGATACAAGAAAATTAAACACCTTATCGGTTAATACAGGTGTATTTATCAATGACTCATCCGAAAAATCAACATACCTGAAATAATCCTTTTGAAAAAATTTTTTCCTTTCTTCGGATGGAAGATAGCCATCACGGAATGGTTCCCTGAAGCTTTTTATCAATTTCAGTGCAAAAAGTTCTTTATTCTGGTCCAAAAAACCGGAGATGAACATTTCCCTGTCCATTTGAAGCTGATTAAACTGATTTGCCTTCTCTGAAGACTTTTCACTGTATTCCTTTAATTTATCATCTGAAACGTTCCCGTCCGAATCCAATGACCTGTCCAGATAATAATCTACCTCCTTTTCCAAATCAGCTATTTCTTTTTCAAACCATCTCTCCCGTACTAAAAAAGGGAACCATAATCTGTTCTCCTCAGAATCAAATATCACCAGGCTGTCGAAAGGCGCCTTAAAATCTGTTTCAAAAGATATATTTTCACGGTTAAAAATAAAATCCAGCTGCTGGGGCGCTTCTCCCATAACTTTTGAATAGGTTGTTTGTCCGAATACAAGCCTGTATACCCCGATATCTGAATTATCAGAAAATGTATAGCCGAACATTTTTATTCCGGGCGAGTTAGTAACATTTTGAATTGGGATAGTATCAACAGGAGTAAATCTGTCTCCCCTCACAATACCAATAACTGCAGGGTTATCTGGCTGATTTTTTATTTTAACTTCAAGGGAAAAAGATTGCGCAAGCACAGCTTCACATGATAACAAAACAGTCAGAAAATAGATAAGTCTGATCATTCGCATATAAAACTTAACAGATCTGATTTTTTAATTTATGTAAATATATAAAGATATTATGATTTGCTATTTTAATAACTAAAAAAAATGATTCAGAAGGAATTTCATTTTGATTAAAAAATAAAATCAGCCATTTTTACAGTCATAATATATTTTACAGATTATGAGATCACTATTTATTTATACGATAACATTAGTTTTA
The DNA here is from genome assembly GCA_012522835.1 of Bacteroidales bacterium. Classification (GTDB taxonomy): domain Bacteria; phylum Bacteroidota; class Bacteroidia; order Bacteroidales; family Prolixibacteraceae; genus JAAYJR01. The sequence goes on along the minus strand of JAAYJR010000369.1, from coordinate 2,360 downwards.
TTTTCATGTACCGGACAACAATCACAGAAATCTGACAAAGACAATGCCCCTGTTTCAGAGTTACATGATCAGAAACAGTCCAGAGATAAACCTGAGTCAAAGCCCAATGATGATTTCACCGGAACTCTGGCAGATGTTGAAATGGTTTATTTCGACGGAGGAACAATAAAAATGGGCTCAGAAAACGGCCTTACCAATGAAATGCCGGTACATGAAGTAACAGTTGACCCTTTTTACATTGATAAGACTCCGGTTACTAACGAACAGTTCAGCATGTTCATTGAGGCTACCGGACACAAAACAGAAGCTGAAAAATTCGGGGATTCCGGTGTCTTTAACCTTGACCGTCAGGCATGGGAATTATTACCGGGAGCATACTGGAAAAAGCCATTGGGACCCTCAGGTCCGGATGCAGAAGCAGATCATCCTGTTACCCATGTGAGCTGGAATGATGCTGTTGCTTATGCTTCCTGGGCTAAAAAAAGATTGCCCACAGAAGCAGAATGGGAATATGCAGCCCGAAGCGGTAAAAATTCAGGCGACCGTTTCAGTTGGGGCAACTCTGTCACAACAGACGGCCGCTACCATGCAAATACCTGGCAGGGGACCATAGCTGAACCGGAAGTACTGGACGGATACCTGTTCACATCGCCGGTCGGTGCCTTTGAAACTAATGAAGCAGGACTGGCCGATATGGGAGGAAATGTGTGGCAATGGTGTGCTGATAATTATAAACCATATCCCGGAAACAGTGAACCATTCCGCGAAGATTCGAATATAAAAGTTATTCGCAGTGGTTCATTTTTTTATGACCAAAACGAAGAAAACAGCTTTTCTGTTAGTGGAAGAGCAATGAACTCAATCGAGACATCCCTGTTCAATACAGGATTCAGGTGTGCCAGAGATGCCCGGTAATAAATTGAAAAAAATTATCATATCTTTTTAATTTATTTGATTAACTCATTAATTTTAAAGAAAATATATTTTCAGTAATAATTATAAAAAAATGAATATGATGAACCGGAGAAATTTCATTGGCAAAGCAGCTGCAGGGGCTGCTGCAGTAACCATTATACCGCGGCATGTGATGGGCGGGAAAGGTTATATAGCAGCTAACGACCGCATTAACATTGGCTTTATCGGAGTTGGCAAACAGGTATATACCTTATTGAACAGTATAGGTAAATGTCCCGGTACCGTGGCAGTAGCCGCTTGCGATGTTTATAAGAAAAAACTGGATCTTTTTGTCCAGGCAGCAGTGAGTAACAATTCAGGAAAAGGGATCAATGCAAAAGTTGACGGATACCATTATTATCGCGAATTGCTGGAAAGAAAGGATATTGATGCAGTGGTTATTGCTTCACCTGACCATTGGCATGCACAGATGGCAGTCGATGCAGCCAAAGCCGGGAAAGACATCTACTGCGAAAAGCCTCTCGCTTTGACAGTAGCTGAAGGCAGGGCAATGGTAAATGCAACCAGAAAGTACGACAGGGTTTTCCAAACCGGAAATATGCAACGCTCATGGAGAGATTTCAGGCATGCAGTTGAACTGGTACGTAACGGATATATCGGTGACATTAAAGAAATTAATGTAAGTGTGGGAGAACCGGTAAAACAATGTGACCTGCCAACAGAGCCATTGCCTGAGGGACTTGACTGGAATGAATGGATAGGCCCATCTCTCTACAGAGGCTTTAATGAAATTCTGGCTCCATCAGATGTTAAAGGTCCATGGGCATGGTGGCGTGGATACAGGGATTTTGGCGGCGGACTTATAACGGACTGGGGGGCTCATATGTTTGACATTGCCCAGTGGGGCCTTGACATGGATAAATCAGGACCGGTTCAGTTCCTTCCTCCGGAAGATCCGGAGCTTGATGATGGATTGTCTATGATCTATGAAAACGGAGTACGTGTAAACCATAAACAGTGGGGCACAGAAAAAGACAGTAACGCAGTACAGTTTATTGGCACCGAAGGCAGGGTTGAAGTCAGCAGGTCCTTTATTCGTACTTACCCTGATGAAAAGCTTGCAAAGGCAGATCTTAAAAGTAGTGATACACGTGTTTATGTTAGTGATAACCACTACCAGGACTGGATTGATGCGATAAGGAACAGAACAAAACCGGTATCAGATGTAGAGACCGGGCACCGGACTGCTTCTGTCTGCAATGTTATAAATATTGCATACGAATTACAGAGACCTTTGCTCTGGGATCCCGATGCAGAAAAATTCTCAGGCGATGATTATGCAAACCTGATGGTAGGAAGGCCATACAGGGGCAAATGGGATTTCACCATCTACTAATAAAAAATAGCTCTGAAAGTGGAAGTCACTTTCAGAGCTATTTTATCGA
>JAAYJR010000239.1 GCA_012522835.1 Bacteroidales bacterium | reverse complement strand
ACATTTGCAAGATAAAGGCTGTCACCGAAAACCGGTTCGTTGCTGACTCCGGTTTTTTGTGTGCAGTTTACCAGGAACAGAGATATAATGATAAATGCACCAATTTCATAAGCAGATAGTAGTTTTTTCATATTAGATTTTTAATTAAAATCAAACTTGTATAAATTTTATTTTATTGCGCCGGAATTAATCGGGATTCCCGCTTCAAATTTCAGTATTGATATATTTCTATATCTAAGAGATATTAAAATTAACAGATTTGGAAATAGAATCCAAAATTATCACCTGGCTTAAATATAATCAAATGAATATTTTAAAACCGTTCACTGAAGTGAACGGCAATGGATAAGGCTCTGAACTATCAGGCTGCCTTTATCGGAGCCTTATCCATTGCCGTCGGCTTGAGCCGACGGATTGCTTCAATAAACCACTAATGCAACATCTCTGCCTTATCCCTTGCCGTCGGTTTCAACCGACGGATTAAAGACAAACATAATTTATCCTGTCACTACTAATTAAAAAGCATCCAACCCAGATCTTCAGGATTGTCAGACCCGAAGACCAACCTGGAAGTAACCGGGTTCGATGGTTGCCATGAATATGTCCCCTCACCTCTTTTAGTTACCCTTACATCAACCCTGAGTGGGTGCGTCTCTTCATCCTCCCACCAAAAAGTGTTGACAGGGATACTCACAATAGTGTATAATTTATCAGATTTTTCATAGGTCCGCACATTATTTATATCTGTAATTTCTTTCCCGGGTTCGAAACTATACCTTGCAACAGGCCACAGTCGCCTGGGTTCGATCCTTACGGTGATGTTGGAAATAGAATTGCCTGGTGTCTGTCCCTTTGATTCCGCAGGTCCGGATACTATGATCAGAAGATTTTGTTCATATGAGGCGGCAGCCCATTGAAGTGATGTATTTCCTTTTCCATAAATAAATTGTTGCCAGTCAAGGTTCCCGGGAATCTCTGAATTGTCCTCTTTCGGAAGAGGATTTTTGAGCACAACAGCTGTTATCACCGGGCCTGCAGGTTCTCTGCCCGAATATTCAGGGAATAGGAGTTTATCTTTAAGTATTAACTGTTTTATTTCCGGCACATCATTTTTCAGGGCATTTTTAAGCTGTTCCATGCGCCATTGGATCTTCTCCGGGAAATACTTATAGCCTTCAGCCTCTGAGTGAAAACCCAGTCTGGAGTCTTTTTGGCATAATTCCAGTAATTCCTTATCCATCTCAATTTCCTCTCTTATGATACCGGTTAACTTTTCCAATATATCCAATCTCTCTTTCCCCGTCATTTTAATCATCTCTTCGCGGAGCATATAGAATTGCAGTATATTATATCCGCTTCGGAACTGAATACCCAAAGCTTTTGCCAATCCTATATCCAACAGTCGCCCGGGATCATTATTATATTTCGGTTCAAGCATTTCCATTATCTCAACACCCTTGTCCCATGTTTTACTCATAGCTTCACAAAGCTTTACTGTCTCACTGAGAGTCAGGACATCTTTCATCGATTCGCCATGCCTGTCACCTCCGGTCCACAGACATTCACCTATCCTGTCGCCGCTTGGTGGCCACGGTTTAAGTGTAGAGCTTGAACCGATCTGCCAGGTAGGGGACAAGGGTGCATTTGCCGGCTTGAGCAGCAGTGGCCATACCGGTCCGTCGTGCATCGGCCCGTAATAACCCATCATAGCCTGGAGAGGGTAGTTCCCGTAACCTTCTGAAAAATATTTCCAGGCTTTAACTACACTTTCTGTGTCCTCTTTTTTCCAGTAAATTTTTGCCAGATTTTGCAGGAATTCGTTTTCAGATCCGGGAAAGGGATCAAACGAGAGGTTTCCGGCTGATCTGATCATAAGTCCGGGATAATTACCAAAATACCACCCGAGCATTGTATGGGAAACACCCAGTTGGTGCATTGCATTAAATTTTTCATATACAAGTGAAGGGGCCGGTACGAAAGGGATAGAAGCCACTTCATGAGAGTTTCCGGTTTGTATTTTTGCAGAAACCCGGGTGTTGTTGGCACGGGCAATTCTGGCCTGTTTAATAAACCGGTCTGAAGGGCCGGGGGTTGCCAGCCAGTAGTCTCCACCTACAAGATTTTTTCCAAAAACAGTTTTTGTAACCCCGGTTTCAAACTGCAGCTGCAGAATAACATTTTTGGGAGTATTAGCAGCTATATCGTAAACCCAGTCTGGGTATTCGCGGTCGGAGCCCATATAGAGCCAGCTTATAAGTTCAGCATCAGGAGCGGCATCATGCATTCCTTTTTCCATTGCCGATAATGAAGTATATAAAATTTCCCAAACCTCTTTTCCTGCGCATCTGGGACAATCAATTTGTCCGCCTCCTGCTGCTGCCTTTGCGCTTGCACAGGTAGTTGCCCTTTCTCCGTGAGAAATATTGATCATTCCTCCCAGTCCCGGAACAGCGCTGAACAGATTATTTACAGCATCATACAGATATTGCCGGGCTGTTTCACTCATCGGACAGAAATATTGAGTATTGCCTCTTTTTACTCCACCCAGTTCAGGATAATTGTCAAGTACATGAATGTCCTGGTAGTAGGGTGGCTGATTTCCCCAGGCACGGGGTTCAATTGTGAAAACATATGTCTTTATTCCATATCTCAAACATTTATCAACAGTCTGTTTTAGTTTTGAAAGCCGTCTTGGAGCATCTTTACCTGCATCCGGAGTATATTTGGTTGAAACAAGATCGCGAAAATCCACTGAAAGCCATAAACCGTTAACGCCCTCATGCGCCAGGCGGTTCAGGTAATTATCATGATAATAATCTGTATCATCTGTCAGTTCATCCCTGAAAGCAGGCGGACGTTTTATCGGGCCATAAACGCAACGGGATATCCGCCTGATCACAACAGGTTTCTTTTCAATGGTTATGAGTGGCAGGAAAGGGCCTTTAGCCTTTAGCATCTCGTCTTCAAGGGTGAAAATCCCGCGACGTATTCCTTCGATTCCTCCTGCAAGGATTTTGCATCCCTCCTTTGTTATCTTCAGCCTGAAAGCCTCCCCCTCAAGTTCATGAGCAGTAGTTGACTCAATAATATAATTACCTTCAGCAGACTTTACTCCTCCGGCTGCTAAAAATTTTTCAAGATCCTCCCAGGCAGTTTCGAGCAGGCCTTCGGGGTCAGGAAAATTCTTTTTGAGAGCTATGCCATCCGACAGGTCAGCCTGACTGTCATCCGGTTGTGAAGGCTGCCAGTCATGCTTTGTCCATAACGGGGATTGCAGTTCTGCGATAAACTTCCATGTTTCTTCACCAGGTTGGGGAGGGACATTTGCAAGATAAAGGCTGTCACCGAAAACCGGTTCGTTGCTGACTCCGGTTTTTTGTGTGCAGTTTACCAGGAACAGAGATATAATGATAAATGCACCAATTTCATAAGCAGATAGTAGTTTTT
>JAAYJR010000419.1 GCA_012522835.1 Bacteroidales bacterium | reverse complement strand
TTGTCAGGGCCTATCGTGAAATGACAGAAACAGGGGTGATCAGAAAATATACCACCGATGAAGTCATCGCTCATCTGGTACAGGCCGAATGGGATGAGAGATATAACCGGAAACTGCAAAGGCTCGTTGTTTATTCCGGCATAATTGACTCCTCATTCCGGATTATTGACCCCTCTGCTGAAAGCAACAACCCCGAAGGGCGATCGTAGTTAAATATGCAATGAACGATTAATCAAAACAAAATTATACTTTTTTCTTTTTCCTCATCGATTCTCCCGAGAGTTCTATCCTGTGAGATGTATGTACCAGCCTGTCGAGGATTGCATCAGCCACCGTGCTTTCACCGATAACATCATACCATTTTTCAACAGGTAATTGGGATGCCAGTATTGTAGAACTTTTTTGATGACGATCTTCAATGATTTCCAGAAGCATCATTCTTGACATGTCATCCAGTGGCTGCATTCCAAAGTCATCAATGATAAGCAAATCATGTTTTTCAAGTCTTTTTATCTGTCTCATGTATGATTCGTCAGCCTTGGACATTCTTAACATTAGAAAGAGCTTCTGAGCAATAAAATAACAGACCTTGTATCCCAGCCTGCAGGCATGATGACCGATAGCTGAAGCTATGTAACTTTTACCCACGCCTGTTTGCCCGGTGATGAGTATATTTTCAGCATGTTTAATAAAACTTCCATCAGCAAATCGCAGTAATTGTGTCTTATCCAGCCCACGAGGAGTGAGAAAGTCTATTTCTTCAATAGAAGCTCGTATCCGGAACTTTGCGTTTTGCAGTCTTCTGTTTACTTTGGAGTTCTCTCTTTCATCCCATTCAGCCTGTAATAGAAGATTTAAAAGTTCATCATTGCCAATTGAATGAAGATTTTTCGTGGATACAAGTCCTTCATAGGCAGTTCTCATTCCAAGGAGCCTTAAGGATTGCATCAGTTGTTGAATTTCGTGTGTCATAGACGTTTAAATTTAAATGGTTATTTGTAATATGATGCCCCTCGTATATTATCATGAAGAGGCATAGAGATTTGTTTTCCTTTTTCCTCAACCCTGTCCAGCTTGTTGCTGATAATCTGGGAGATTACTTTGTAGTTAAATACACCGTAACTTGTTGCTCTTTGGCAAGCGGCAATCAACCGTTCTTTGCCTGCCTTCTTTTCGAAGGACAGGATTCCCACGCAACTCCTGTATGTCTGCTCGGGATAAGATTTGTTGTCAAGAACTTTCCTTATGTATAATTCAACATCAGGATGTATTCGTGCTGCCCAATCAATAAACTTTACAGGATTCCATTCACTTACAAACTGGTGGGTTGAGGGAAGGTGATCTTTAACAGTAGTGTATTTATACGGGACACGGTCCCGTAAATGATAAGCTATCCTTTCTCCACCATGATAAACAGCTACATATGTTGCGGTATAAACAATTTTTACCTTCTGGCCAATAAATTGATAAGGAACACTGTAATAATGCTTATCCTTGCTCAGGTGAACATGACAGTTCTTCATAACTTGTACCTGGAGATATTCTTTTAATTCCCAGTAATCATGAGGTAGTTTCCCAAGATGGTTTTTTTCTTCAGATTCAAACAGCAGGTTCCGACTCTCTTTTCTGCCCTGAAGAGGGGTATCATTATGCTTTTCAAGATATTCTTTTATTGCATCGTTAAGATTAACAAGATTTGTAAATATCTCGTTTCGAAGCGGAGCATAAATACGCGTGTAAACGACCTGGATCATTCTCTCAACCCATGCTTTATCTCTTGGTTTAAGGCTCCTTGCAGGGAGAATGGCCATGTCATAATGATTGCCAAGATCAAGAAGATCCCGATTTATATCAGCCTCGTAACGATTTGCTTTATCAATACCACTTTTTAGATTATCAGGCACCAGAACCTTCGGAACACCTCCAAAGTAGTTTAATGCCCTCACTATGCAGGTTAGAAAATCTTCTTTGCGCTGGCTCTCGCAAGCATGGACATATGTTTTCCCACTATAACCCAATACCGCAACAAATACTTCGACTTCTTTTATTTCCCCGGTACAGGAATCAACTATTCTCATCTTTGATCCCGCGAAATCAATATACATTTTATCACCAGGGAACTGTTCTATATGCAGTGATACATCCTTGCGATCAAGCCACTGCTTCAGATACTCACAGAACTGGCTATAACTGTATCCTTCCGGGTATTTGCCCCGGTACTCGCCCCAGAGTATCTGACGAGTTACACCCCTTCGCTGAAGCTCACTCTGGCAATAAGGAAAATACGCCTGAAGATCAGCTTGTCGCGAGTCGTTGTTGGTGATTTTTCCAGATGAATCATTGATTGTTTCAAGATAACTTTTAACCGTGTTTCTTGCCAGACCCAGTTCCCGCGCTATAGTTTTTTTCCCATATCCGAGCCCTTTTAAAATGTCAATCTGTTTTTTTAACTCCATTTCTATTGTCCTTCTTGCCATCGCATTTTTGTCCATAAAGAAAAATTTTAACGATCACCAGGGGGTCAATTTGCCGGAATGTCAGTTAACATTTTTTCAACAAGGGGTCAAAATGCCGGAATGTCAGTTAAAAACCTTCCTCAAAGGGGGGTCAATTGTCCGGAATGAGGGGTCAATTATTCCGGAAAGGGGGGTCAATTAATTTCGGAATATACAGATAATTATTATCCCTATGGATATTATGGAAAGTTTCCTGATATCAATGATGATTACTTTGTAATGCCCTTAGATGAGGTTAAAGACAACAATGAGATTGATGATTTTATTAATGACTTTAATCTTAAAAGAAAAAACCATGAAAGTGATTTTCTAACTGGCCTGTCTCTGGTGATTCCTTATCCATCTAAGGAAATCACAAAGTCAGAACTGGTCATAACCACGATATCTCAATATTTCTATCCGATTATGCTTGGTGAACTTGAGGTATCAATTGAAGATGGAGACAGCGAAGAAACTATCAATATTTCTTCTGAGACAATAGATAATGTAGTAAGAAATCTTCAGTTTGGTCAGGAAGAAACCGACAGCAAGGATAAGCTTACAAATTTGATCAGTTTTTCGAAATGGATAATTGATGCAGGAAATAAAGATATTGTTCAACTAAACAACCCAGGCACATATTATACACCGCTTTGGAGATTTGATCAATTAATAAATAAAGAAATAGAAAAAAAGCTTGAAGAAGCCGGAGATAATTTCAACAGAGGGGGCAGGGTAGGTTTCAAAGTACCCGTTAAAGTGCAGCTGATTAATGAAAATCCGAAAATTGCATGGTTCAGGATTTTTTTCGAAATGGATAAAAACCTTAACGAACCTGACTGCCATTTTATCAGAGATGGAATAACCATTGTCGGTGTCAGGCCTCCAAAAAAAAGAGATATCAGAGTTGTTATTATTGCCGATGATCCATTACTTTCTAAACTTCTTGGTGATGCTGAGAATCCAGCTCATACTGAATGGTCAAAAGATTCCCCGAAATTTGCCGGGAAATATGTAGATGGTGACAAAGTGATTGCTTTTGTAGTCAATAGTACAGACAGGCTCCTCAGCTGGCTTAACAAGCCTTCCGAAGAACTTGACGAGGATGTTTTCAGTGATGTTTTCCCTATGCCTGAAAAAGATGATCATGGCGAGGCAGGAGGAAACAAAAAAAACCATAGAGCAATAAATCCAATGCCCTTAATACCTGAAGGTTCTAAACCGGCTCTGTTAAATGTAACAAAAATAACTGGTGGAGTGAAAATAACGGATAATCCGGCAGTCAAAGAAATACCAGATTTTTTCAGGGTAGAGCTCGCTTATCTCAGGCCATTCGGGAATCCACTCAACAATTATAATGAGCTGGATTTTGATCTTGCAAAAGATACTATTGGAATTAGTATTGAGAATGCTGAGATTATCGCTGCTGAAAGAAATCAGTTAGAGTTCAGAATTATTGACAGAAACTTCATAGTAAGAATTACAGGATTTGATATGAAACGTGATTTGTTTGTGAGGATAAATTCATGATAAGAAGAATAAATTATACTGGACGTTTAAAGCTTAAGTTGGCACATATTCATATTGAAATTATTGAGAATGATAATGGGAAGTCCTTTGATGCTGAGATTGATTTCAGTGAATATACTTTACCTTCGCACGCCAAAGTATACCTTGAACCCTATTACAGACTCTCTTTTATGAGGTTTGATTGTGGTACTGTAGGATACTTTAGCCTGCCTCAGGATACTTTGCTTAAGGATCTGCCTGATTCTGATATCATCTACTTCAGAGTGAAGATTGTTGATGAAACCGAGAATGTGGGTAAACTTGTCGCATTCGCCAATAATGTGAAGCCGCTTGGCCTTGATAAAGGTGAAATAAGCAGCAAATCAATTAAGCCTGTTGATTACCGGATTGACCTTGGCCAGCAGGTATGGAAGCTGTCTCTGGAAGAAGCTGTTCCTGTCCTTCTTATCAATAGTCGTATTAAGGATGGAAGAACGTTGGTTCAGTCACATGAGTTTTATTCACTTGTCCTCCCGGCCGTTGTACGGGAAATAATGACTGAAATAATCCAAGATCATAGTGGAGAAGATCCTGATTCAGAGCATTGGTCAAGTCTGTGGTTAGGGTACGTAACAAAAGTCCTCCGTACATCCGGTATTCCAGAACCTGAAAGTTCTATTGAAAACCAAAAAGACTGGATTGAAGACGTAGTTAAAGCCTTTTGCGATCGCAACCGAATATTGAAGAATCACTTCAAAAGAACAAATATAGTTGAATAGAGATGTTGAGAGAATTCACAGAAACAGGACTCGAAGTTTTTCGTACTTTCCTTTCTGAAACCCGCGAAGGAAATAGAGAGGGATTTCCTGATGAAATTCTTAATTCACCGAATCATACTAATCTTTTAGGGCCAGGGGTTAATATTAAGAAGAGAGTTTTTACTACCAAAAAAGAGATGGTTTTATATATACATAAAAACCTGTCACGTCTTTCAGTAATCCCAATACCCAATGTAGGATTATGGTCTTGGCTGGCCGCTTTCTATTTTGACAGCATTTGTCCCTTAACTGAAGGTCAAAGGAAAGTACTTGAAAACGCGAAGTATATCTTGGACACTGAAAACTGGAGAAAATATAATAGACACCTGATAGCAGCTCCTGTCAGACTAAGAATAGAGCTAGGTGATCTTGCCGAAATTTATCTAGCTGGCCCTCCTAATAAACATGGTGATTTTATTGAACAGATTACCGGACGTCAGGAGATAGCCGTAAGCAAAGGTATTATTAAAGCTGCAACTATTCTTTATTGGGACAAGAAAAAAGAGAGAATAAAAAAAGGGGCACTGAATAAAAAGGGTGCAGGTGTAGTAAGGAGATTCGTGAAAGACATTATACCCCAGTTTCAAATGACTTATGACCTTAATGCAATGTCCGGTAATCAGATTGTTGACCTGCTACCTCCTGAATTTAGTTATTGGCTTTATTAATTATATTTAATTTAATCCCGATTCTCATTTTTTTAAGGTAAAAGATTCCATCATGATATGATCTGTCTTGATTAACATATATTTAAGATTATTTATTACTACTAGTCAACAGAGTGCTCCCCTATAATTCCTGATATTTGTGAAGAGTTAACTTAAAATTCAGTTGATTAGCAGATGAAGTAGCTGCCTGGCGTTCCGGTAAGCATTATTCTCTGCCTAGCACAATCTCCGGAAGAAGAATAAGATACTCCTTGTTCTTTTCTTTTGGTTTCCAGTAAACAGAATACATCACTGTTACCAATCCGGCCTGTAGAGTCTTTCCGCGAAAGAGGCCAGTTTTTTTCTGAAGCTTTCAGAAAACCTGACAACACAGAGATCATTTTTGTTATAACATCCGGTTTCATCAATCTTAAACCTGTCACCTGATATTGACTGTCCAGTTGTTATCTGCAAGGACTTAAAATAACTTAAATACACATCAGCATGTGTAAGCCTGATGATAACCGGCCAAGAATTATTGTCAGAGCCTTCACCGAAAGAGTTGCAGAACCATCTTAATTCCTTTAGATTGTAGAGATTAAAATCATCATTGCCCTGGATCAGTTTTGCCTTGACACTCATTTTGCACAGAAGTGCAGTAAGGGTTGCAGCCTGGTCATTCGTATGTGTAAGAAGTACTGTGGAACCGGTCAGGGGTATGTTAATAATATCTCCGGCCACCGGCAGACAAAGATGGTCCGCATATGATAATCATGATGTTTGAAGATTAGGGAAACTAGTAACCCCCCCTTCACTTTAAGAAGCACCTACCCTTACAGACACTTTTCTATTTTATTAACAAAGAGCCTGTCTTTGCTTAGATACATGTCCCCGGCTATCCGTGCCGCGAGACAAGGAGAAGCCGCCCGGGATCAAGTATTTCAATATTCTTACCGGAAACAGTGATGATACCGTCTTTCTGCATGGCGGTGAGACAGCCTATAACACTTTCCTTCGAGAAACCCACAGTATCAGCAAACTCATCCCGGTTGAAGGGCATGCGAAAAGAATGACTGTTGAAAATCTCAGCCAGGTCGAGCAGTATTGTGGCCGTAGCTCCGTTGGCCTGCTTGTGACTCAACCCGATAAGGTCAGAAACTATCTTGACGGTCAGGACCGACATAAGCTCAATAATATGCATGGCAAAGTCACCATTCTCGCGGATGACCTGTTCAAAAACCTCGCGGTCAATGATCCTTACCACACTGGTGTTGACAGCCAGTGCGGAAAAATCAAAGTTCTTCCTGGCAAAGGAACACATCAGCCCGATAAAGGTATTGTCGGAAATGATCTTAAACACTGTCATTCGGTTGCCGTCTTCCGAAGCCAGTTTTACCAGTCCGCTGCTCAGAAGATAAATATGCGTGACTGCAGTGCCCTGCTTGATAATGGTTTCTCCCTTCCTGAACACAACCTCACTGGTGGAAGCCCTGATCTGTTCCTGCTGCTTGTCAGTGAGAAAGTCAAACCACTGTTTTTTATTTATTTCCCTGATTCTCATGGGCTATTCAAAAAATGTAATTTTACAACTTTAAAGCTATAAAACTCCATCATTCCTTGTGTAATTGTCAACCCCTTTTTTTCAGGAGTATCATATCTTTTACAGTAATTTTACGCCTGGAATTTAATACACAAACATATAATATAAAGAAAGGTTAGAATTATGGCAGATTTAACGTTTAAAATAAGCGCACATAGCGCAAGTCCCGCAAAAACGGTCGTCAAGGCCCGCAATTTTCAGATAATTGTTGATGAACCAGCCGACCTTGGCGGATCGAACGAAGGTCCCAATCCGGTTGAGTATGTACTGGCATCACTGGCAGGATGTCTCAATGTAATGGGGCATGTCGTTGCAGGAGAAATGGGTTTCGAATTACGTGGTGTGAAAATTGATATCTCCGGTGATCTGAATCCGGCCCGCCTCTTTGGCAAGAGCTTTGACGAAAGGGCAGGATACAAAAATATTGAAGTCAAGATGACTCCCGACTGTGATGCTGACAAGGCTACCCTGGAAAAGTGGATTGAAGTTGTCGATAACAGATGTCCGGTGAGTGATAACATTTCAAATACTACTCCGGTTCAGATTAAACTTGCTTAATAACAGGGGAAGTTCGCCTTCAGAAAGGCGGGATTACGCAATAGGTGCCGGATAATGTATCCGGCATTCATTTTTAAATGACATTATTGAAGGGAGATCCATAATGCCTTCCCCTGGCTGAGCAAATCTTTCGGGTTACAGTCCATGCAGGCCCTGATGAAGCACCGTAATGCCCGGAACTCAATATTCCGGCGGAAAAGTGGCAATATCATGAAGCTCTTTGAGCAGGGCAGTGGATTTACTGCTGGTAAAATGAAAGGAGTCGAGCACATCGAGATTATCAAGCAGACCTGCACAGGTCACAACACCCTTTTCAAGCAGCAACTGCTTTTCCCTGTTGGTGATTTTTGTCAATACAGTTATGGGATAGATATTTTCCCTTTCGATAATTTCCTTAAGGCTGTGCCCGGCAGGATAGTCCCAGCTCATAAGTTTCAGTCCGGCACACTCCCCGTAGCTTACTGAATCGGATGAGAAACGGCTGTTGGTAACCACCCAGCAGGTAAACCTGTAACCACTGAAAAGATTGTCGGCCCTGTACTGTGCCAGGATATCGTCAAAGCGCGATTTTAAATACAGCGGCGTCTGCACCGGTATGCGCCTGCCCGGGCCTGACTGTACTTGCACTCCACCAGGTGATGCTCATGATCGTTGGTGGCAACTACATCAACCTCGTGGGTGACACACTTGCCCTGTTTAATGTATATACCGTTTGAAAACCATACCAAATTTCAGTTGAAAACCATACCACTTCT
>JAAYJR010000029.1 GCA_012522835.1 Bacteroidales bacterium | reverse complement strand
ATTTTTATCTGGATTTAATTTCAGATATTCTTTCCGAATGAAATCTCATCAGACAGTTCATTCTTATCATCGCTCTGATAAGGAAAATACTGCTTTAGCAGATCACCTGCCTTCCTGATCCCGGAAGCCAGTCCCTGCAAAAACCTGCCCTCTCTTAAATCAATTTCCATAAAATTCTTTATCTCATCCCAGGTATTCTCAGGTACTTTTTGGTTTATTCCGCTGTCGGCAACGAGGGCGAACTTATGATCTTCAATTGCAAAATAAAACAGAATTCCGTTACGAAGGGCAGTGTTCTGCATTTTAAGCTTTTTAAATATATAAGCTGCCCTGTCGAGTGCATCTTCTTTGCAATATTTCTCAATATGAACCCTTAACTCTCCGGATGTATTCAGCTCAGCTTCACCTATTGCATTAACTATTTCATCTACCTCTTCTTTCGAAAAATACTGCCTTATATTCATGCCAAACTCCTTTAGAACTGCACCTCCGGAGCTGTATCAGCCCCCGGCTGTGCTTCAAAGTACTGTTTTTTGTCAAAGCCAAACCAGCCTGAATAGATAAGCTGCGGGAATTGCCGAATATATGAGTTATAAGCCTGGGTAACTTCATTAAATTTCATACGTTCCACCGCAATCCGGTTTTCCGTACCCTCCAGTTGTGCCTGCAGATCAAGAAAGTTCTGATTTGCTTTCAGGTCGGGGTATCTTTCAATTACAACCATCAGACGGCTGAGTGCTGAAGATAAACCTTCCTGTGCCTGATTAAATTGTTGAATCGCCTCCGGAGTCATATTCCCGGGATCGACTTTTACTGAAGTGGCTTTCGACCGGGCTTCAATAACCTGGGTAAGGGTCTCCTGTTCGTGCTCAGCATAACCTTTAACGGTATTAACAAGATTTGGTATCAGATCTGCACGGCGCTGATATACATTTTCCACCTGGGCCCACTGCGAGGAAACCTGCTCCTGCAGAGAAACCATTTTATTATAACCGCAACCTGACAAAAACAGGCTGGCGGCAACAGCTAAAACTAATAGAATATTTCGCTTCATATGATTAAAATTATTATTCAAAATTATGAAAATAATTCTCATCAACCATCTGTTTCTTTTAATAAAACCACCGCCTGTGCAGATATTCCCTCTTCCCTGCCCTCGAAGCCTAATTTTTCGGTAGTTGTTGCTTTGACAGAAACCCTGCCGGGATCAATTTCAAGAACTCCGGCCATAACATTTACCATTTGAGGGATCCAGGGATTTAATCGTGGATTTTGTGCGATTAAGGTAGAATCTATATTTACTATTGTGAACCCGTTTTCCTGAACCAGGGTACAGGTTTTTTTAAGCAATATTTTGCTGTCAATATTTTCAAATTTCACAGAGGTATCGGGAAAAAGCAATCCGATATTACCCAGTCCGGCCGCACCCAATAGTGCATCACAAATAGCGTGTATCAGCACATCCCCGTCTGAATGGGCCACTGTGCCCTTACTATGAGGAATCAACACTCCTCCCAGCCAAAGGGTTTCTTCCGTGGCCAGGCGATGTACATCATATCCCTGTCCTACTCTGTAACTCATTTTATTGTTGATTGCCAAAAGCTTCCACGTCAAATGAAAGAGTAAACCTCAGTGTGTTTTCCAACGGATGATTTCGCTGCGTTGGCAACAGGTATGAGAAGTCCAGAGAAAATACATTCATCCTGAAACCTGCCCCTGCTGTCAGATATTTCCTGTTTCCCTTATTCTCATGTTCCCAAAAATAACCTGCTCTCAAAGCAAACTGTCTGTTATACCAATATTCAACTCCGGCAGAAAGGTTAACTTCCTGCAACTCCTCTTTAAATCCTCCGGGGGCATCCGAAAAAGAAGAAAACATACCGGCAATCACTGATTTATCAGAGGTAGGCCCTCCCGGATAAATAACATATCCATCTTCATAAATCATAGTATCGACGGGCGGAGTCGGAACCAGCAGCTTATCTGCTTCCACCGAAAAAGTAAAAGTGTTATATTGATCCAGTTCAGTTGTATAAGCAGCTCCCAACTTTAACATTGTTGGGATGAAATCTTTTATTTCACCTTCAGTGTAAGAGATCTTCGCACCTATGTTCTGAATATTTATACCTGCTGATAATACGTTATCACGCCGGTTAGCCCTGAACTCATTATATAAATAAAATGCAACATCGGCAGCATAAGAATTACCGGCATGTGATTCGGCACCGTTTATAAGCTGGCCCCCGGTCAGGTCAGACCTGATATATCTGACTGCAACAGAACCGGAAAATATATCAGATAGTTTTCTGGTATAACCAAGGTCTATTGCAAATTCATTGGGACTCTGCTGGCCTTCAAATGTACCGTACTCACTTGTAAAGATAATATCGCCGAGTGAAAAATACCGCAAAGAGCCGCTGACTGTCTGAAGGTCATCTATCTTTTTATAACCTGAAAGATATGCAAGGTTAATATCTGCAACCAGTGCACGAAGCCATGGCGAATATGAAAGGCTAACACCCATATCACTTTCCATAAAGGCATATTTTGCCGGATTCCAGTGCTGGGAACTAAGGTCCGGGGTAGCTCCAACTCCTGCATCCCCCATACCTCCTGCCCTTGAATCCGGGGTTATGGAGAGAAAAGGAACAGCTGTTGTAATGGTATTGGCACCTGATGTAGTAGCCTGGCCAAATCCATTTTTAGAACATACTACAACAATTACAAAAACAAAAAATAATCGAACTGATTTGATCATAATTAATACAAAATTGAGCGTTGCAAATATAAAAATTGTTGCGCAGGCAACAATCCGATAAAATTAGAGAACGGAGGTTTTATTAAAAAAGTACACCAATATGAAAAATTAATGCGATATTATCATCTTCCCTGATCCCGAAGTTACAGCCCCGTCTCTGTTTTTAACAGTAATAATGTAAGTATAGACCCCGCTTCTGAATCCTTTTCCTGAACTTCCGGTATCCCAGCGTACGGGATTACTGATATTACCTCCTGAGCCGACTATTGTCTTAAAATAATCCAGCCTTCTTCCGCTGATGTCAAAAATCTCAAAAATCGCATTAAAAGTTGCATCCGGCTCGTTATGTTCAAACGAAATAAAGGTATGATCAGTCACCGGATTAGGATAGTTGACAATATTAAAAATTTGAAAATTATCAATAACCTCAAATTCTATCTCGCTTTCGGCAGAATTATTTGCCACATCCCATGCTTTTACTTTCAGGGAATGCCGGCCTGCCGGAAGGTCCCTCAGGGGAAAACTGATAGTTCCTCCGGTATGGTTGCTCATATCTGCCATATAATAATCGTTAAGCACCATAATAGCTGAAGGATCGTTATTCAGGATTGCTGTAATATCATGTCCTATACCTGTGCCAGCTGTGTTTATACCGTTATTATCAGAAAGAAAAGCCAGAAGCGTACAATTTTTATTTACCTTGTCGCCTGAAACAAAATCCCGTGAATCTATAAAAAGTTCAATTTCCGGCCCCTGGTTATCAACAACATCAGATCCTTGTCCCCCGATATAAAAATTATCAAACACACCATGGGCATCTGTCTGGCCATTTTCAGCATAATATAATATCTTTCCCTCTCCTGTACTATAGGAGATATCTTTAGGTATTACAAAACTAAAAGTGAATTTGCCATCAATCACATTTGCCACTCCCTTATAGATGATATTCTCCTGAACCTTGAATTCAAAAGGGGTTTGACCGGCATTTCCCAATGTTTTTATCATTGCTGCCTTATCATAAACAGAAGGCATTATTTCCCCTGTAAAATCATTCATCATCCTTCCTTTGCCGTCTTCAATATGGCCTGAAACGGTGACCTGCTGTAACGCCCCGAGGGTGTCAGGCTGTCCGGCAGCAGGCTGTCCGTTGATCTCAGTTGTAATCACCCTGTACTGCGGATATGAAAGCCTCAGGGCAGGATCTGCAAGGAGGACAAAGTTTCTTTTATTTATGCTGTTGATTGTATTTACCTTGGCGAGCTTCATGATATCACCCATCCGGTAGGGATTCCCGTCTGTATCTTTTTGAAAAACATAAGAATAAAAACTACGGCTTATAAAATAGTTTGAAACTGCAAATGCCAGCCTTGAGGTCGAAAAAAGCCCTATTCCACCTCCGTTCCTGTTTAAAAGTACATATTCACCGGCAGAAGTTTCGTCATTGTCGAACCGGCTGAACTCACATGTTGCAGTTACAAAGACTGGTAATCTTTTTGAATTTGACCATGAATTGATATGACTTATATCCAGTACATTTTCATCAGCAATAAAACGGGCGTTGGCATGGCCCACATAATTCAAGATCAATACTCCCTCTTTCACCCTGTCGTTAATTGCCCTGGTTACGTCAGGATAACTTTCGCCTCCGGGACCAGTAATTTGTTTGTAGGCATCAAAATAAATCTTATCCGTAATGAATTCACCATGATTACCGTTTACAAGGCCTGCCAGTCTTTCAGAATCATACATATGGAGGTTATCATCCTCATCATCGGCAATAAAACAGACCCTGTTACGCCAGTTGCCCAAGGCTTCGGGTGAATTATATGTCATTATCTTGTTGAGGACAAGTTCTGCTTCCTGTCCGGAAGATGCAGGTATACGCCCTATACCCAGATCCATTGCACCGTCATAAACCGTTTCACCTTCATCAAGAAGCACAAAGTAATCGTCTGTTACAAATGAAGCTAAAGGATTCAAAGAATTATCCGACTGAAATGTAGGTATAAACCCTTTATTGCCCTGGTTTATATTTTTATTGTCATAGCTGCCGTCTCCGAATAATAATACATATTTCAGCCCCTCCTGCCTGTCATATAACATTTTGATAAAATTTCGAATTCCTGTGGCCTCCTTTCTGCCGGAACTGAACTCATTGTATAATTTATCCGAGCGGACAACCCCGACTTTCATCCCGTCATATGACCGATGGTAATTTGCCAGTTCGTTTGCATATGAAAAAAACTCCGGATGGGTTATTATCAGAAATTCGGGTGTTTCGATACCATGCAGGTTTTGATTTTCCAATTCACCCACCGCTTTTGGTTCGGGGAAATTACCATCCGGGTCAAAAGCTGCATATTCTTTTAATTCTGAAGAGGAATTCTTTCCGACAAATTTTCCGCCAGCGGATGTTAAAGCTATTTCTTTAATGCTGAACATATCGGTAACATCCCAAACCTTCAGAGCCGGTGAGGTTGACTCAATTGCAAATTCCAGTACATTTCCTTCTCCAACTGAAGTCAAATCTCTGAAAAAAAGCACATCCTCCCTGTAATGTTTTAATTTCCGCCTGTAATTTATTTCAATATAATCAAGCCAGGCCTCCGGATTTGCAGAGCTGCCGAAATATTTAAGAATAAGACTTACCTGGCTATCCTCCCCGGATATACTAAAACCCGATTCTTTCATGTCGGCATAGACAGATGTAACATCAGATGTATTAACCCGTGCAAAATTTATCTTGCCCAATACCGACTGGTTGGCCGAGACCACCATTTCTGAAGAGGCTGATGAACGGGCAGCAGCATTTATACGCAACGAAATTTCCCTGAAGTCTTCCTGATCAAGTACAGGCAGGGTGTAATTCCTGGTTGTGCCGTTTATGAATTTATCTCCAAACCATTTTGAGCCTGATCTTAAAAGATTGAATTTTTCTGCTTCTAATAATGAGTATTCGTCAAAAGAAGTTACCGGATGAGTTGGATTTCCCTGAACCTCATCTTGCGGTTCTATCATTTTCGAATGTCCGGTATCTTCATGCAAAAAAAAGTACCCATCGGCAGTATATGGATTTAACATGTGCCGGAAATTACTTTCCGCGGACCCGGTTTGCCATCTTGTGGTTCCCGGATCATAAAAAAAGATACAGTCTGTACCATTATTTTTACCATGCCAGAGACTAATCTCAGGAAGATCATCAAATTCGACAATACCAACTTTCCCTGTAAGGCTTAATCCGCCTGCTCCGTATATGCTTACATTCTCCGGATTGGAAAATCCCCATTCAGTTAGTCTGGAATATGGTATTTTATAAATTCCTTTCCCTGCTGTACTGACTTTAAACCATTTCCCGCCTTTCAACACCGATTCATTCTTCCAGTTTAAAGTAGCAACTGATCCTGATTTCATCGTCACCGGTATCTGCTTCAATTCAAATTGTTTCAGAAGTAATATTTTATCATCTCTCCTGATAACTGCAGGGATCTGAATCTGTATGATTCTATTGTTACCTGACCTGAATTCACCCTTCTTTAATATAACCTCATCAGGGATGTTATCATTAAAGGTAAGTCCCCCCTCCTGGTCCAACTCCTCAAACAGGGTATTCTCAACTGCAAACAGAGCATCGTAATTTTCATCCCCGATAACAACCGGCCTGTAATAAACCGGCATCCCCTCAATACCATCGGGATATTCTGCCTCCGTAAAAGATAATCCCAGTCCGTTTTGCGGAGTATCAGACGGATACCAGTCAATCATAACAACCTCCTTCCGGATGTCATTCACGAAGAATCCGGACAAAATAAATAAAAACAGGTATAAATATTTATTCATCAATCAGCGACAAGAATTAATGTTTAAACGCCTTTCAAAAATAAATATTGCTCGGGAAAGAGCTAACAATTTATCAGAAAAAGGCCCGATTTACAGCATAAAAATATTATTAAACTGCCGGACTTATCATATTATCACACGGGAATTGTAATGCATCTTCATCTGTTTAAAATTTTGTAATTATTTGTAATTAAGTTAATTAAAAATTTAAGAACATATGGAACCGTTCGTTCCTCACTCTCACATAAATTTTAATCATTCTTTTTTGTGAATTTTAAATGATGAAAATTCATGTTCGCTTCATTGAATTATTTATCTCCAAAAATATTAATTGTTGTACCTTTGTGAAAAATCACTTATTTTTATATTCAAGTTGAACAATAAGAATACAACAAATCAGTTATATTTGTTGGCAATCAAAATAAAATGAAACGGGCATTCCGATAAAAGTCGGGATGCATATGTATGAGTGTAAGTTACATACGAAAATAAGCAATTAAAGAAAATAGTTAAATAAATGAAACCAAGAACATTATTGTTGCTATTTCTGGTTATATCAGTTTCAGGATGCAAGTTATTCGGTGGTAAAAAAAGCCAAAGTTCCCGGACAACAGGTTGGGAATATAATTCTGAAGAGACAGGCAATATACCTTATTTGTCTGGTTATGACCAGGAAACTGGTCCCGGACTGGCGTTCATTCAGGGAGGTACTTTTACAATGGGCCGTGTGGAACAGGATGTTATGTATAAATGGGACAACCATCCCCGCAGGGTTACAATAGCATCATTTTACATGGATGAAACAGAAGTATCCAACCAGGATTACAGAGAGTTTGTACATTGGCTGAGCAGGGTTTATCCGGGCGACAGGGAAAGGATCAATTCAGCTCTTCCCGATACAAATCTCTGGCGGAGTGCCCTGGCATATAATGAACCTTATGTGAACAACTACTTCAGGCATCCTGCCTATAGTGACTATCCTGTAGTTGGAGTATCCTGGGAACAGGCCCAGCAATATTGTACCTGGCGCACAGACCGGGTAAACGAAAAACTGCTTGTTGAGAAGAGTATCCTGCAACATGATAATACCCAGGCTGGCGAAAATATTTTCACAACCCAGACATATCTTGCCGGCATGTACCAGGGTACTGAAGGTGAAAAACCCCAGGAAAATCCGGACGGATCAGCACGAAGGGTCAGATGGGAAGACGGGATAATGCTGCCTACATACAGGCTGCCCACAGAAGCAGAATGGGAATATGCTGCATATGGACTTATTGGCAATACCGAAGATGAACTGCTTACCGACCGTAAAATATATCCATGGAACGGAAGTTATCTGAGAGAAGACAAAGGCAAAACCAAAGGTCGTTTAAGGGCTAACTTTATAAGGGGACGTGGTGACCTTATGGGTATGGCAGGTTCACTAAATGACAATGCAGATATTTCAGCACCTGTATTCTCATACGAACCGAACGACTATGGGCTTTATTGCATGTCCGGAAATGTAAATGAATGGGTAGCTGATGTTTACAGACCTTTATCATTTTTAGACGTCGAGGAGTTTCAGCCATTCAGAGGAAATGTCATTACTGAGCCGAGGCGCGATAACAACGGAGACCTGATGCGGAACGAATACGGAGAAATAATCCACGACACTATTGCAGACTACCGTAACTTCAGGGATGGCAATAAAGAATCGCAAATAGTTGAATCCAACAACTGGAATACAGAAGAAGAGGAGAGAACAACATCAGATATGTATGTTGAAGACGACAGGCCTGGTTCCTTCTCCTCGCTGATAAATGATGAAGTAAGGGTATATAAAGGCGGCTCGTGGAAAGACCGGGCATATTGGCTTGTACCAGGTACCAGAAGGTATCTTGAACAAACCAGTGCTCAAAATGATTTGGGATTCCGCTGTGCAATGACCAGAGTAGGAAGTCCTGAAGGATTCTAACATCACCGTAAGATCAATACCGAAGAGATATACAGGCTTTATGAAAAATTTCCTGTAATTGCCACAGACAGCAGGCAGATCAGGGGAGAATGTATATTTTTTGCTCTCAGGGGAGAAAATTTTGACGGTAACAAATTTGCATCTGATGCTCTGAATAAGGGAGCTGTGCGGGCTGTGATCGACGATAAAAATTATTATACAGAGGGAAAAACTATACTGGTTGATGATGTCCTTCAAACGCTGCAGAGTCTGGCAACCTTTCACCGAAAAAAACTCAGACTACCCATAATTGCTGTTACCGGATCAAATGGAAAAACAACTACCAAAGAGCTGATAGCAGCAGTCTTGTCACAAAAATTCAAAATCTCCTTTACAAAAGAAAACCTGAATAATCATATCGGCTTACCTTTGACACTTCTCGAAATGACTGCCGGTACTGATATAGGAATCGTTGAAATGGGAGCAAATCACCCCGGTGAAATTGAAACTCTCTGTAAAATTGCAGACCCTGATTACGGAATAATTACCAATATCGGCAGGGCCCACCTTGAAGGATTTGGTTCATTTGAAGGGATTAAGCAAACAAAGGCAGAGCTTTATAAATATATTTCTGAAAAAAAAGGTACACTATTTTACAATCGTAATGACGTCATCCTGAAAGAGCTAACTGCCAACTTACCAAATAAAATAAGTTACGGTACTCATAATGCAGATATTACCGGAGAACCAATATCCACTCCTCCTTACCTGAATGTCAAAGTTAACCTTCCAGGAGAACAGCTATATATCAGTACCAGGATAACCGGAACATATAATTTTGCCAATATCATGGCAGCGGCCTGTATTGGTAATTTCTTCGGCGTTAGTCCTGCCCGGATCAGTCTGGCTATACAAAATTATAATCCTGAAAACAATCGTTCACAGATTATAAAAAAAAGAGGGCTGACAATTGTAATGGATGCCTATAATGCAAATCCTACAAGCATGCAGGCTGCCATTGAAAGTTTTACCTCAACCTTTCCTGAGCCTAAATGCCTGATCATTGGAGATATGCTTGAACTGGGAAATTATGCAGATCAGGAACACACCAAAATACTTGATCTAATAAAGAAACACTCATTTAAGGAGGTTTTTCTTGTCGGCCCTGTCTTTTTAAAAGCCTCAAAAAAATATCAATACAGATCTTTTGCCGATGCAACAAAATTGAGCCTCTTCCTGAATAAAAACAGGCTCAGCAATTGTGCAGTACTGATCAAGGGTTCCCGCGGAATCAAACTAGAGCAAGTCCTTGAATTCCTCTAATTTTCTATTGGCTTTTCTACCTTCAGCACATCAGAAATAGCCTTTTCAAAAGTAGCCTTGGGCAAAGCCCCCATAGCCATTTGAGGCTGACCTTCAACCGGCACAAAAAGTAAGGAAGGAATACTTTGTATTCCAAACATCCCGGCTAATTCGCGTTCCTGCTCGGTATCAATCTTATAGATTATTATGCTGTCACCATACTCCTTCTGAAGCTCTTCAAGCACAGGGGTTACCATCTTGCAAGGACCGCACCAGTCAGCATAAAAATCAATTAAACACGGTACGCTTCCTTCATATTTCCAATCCTTATTTTCTTCCCAGTTAAATACTTTCTCTTTAAAAGTCTCCTTTGTTAAATATTCCAACATCTCTAACTAATTTAAATTATATACATATTTATAATAATGCATACCCAATATCAAATATAATACCATATTTTTTTTGCTATCCTTATAATTTATCCCCAAAGTCAGTAAAAATTTCTTCTTCTCCTGATTATCAGCACAATATAACAAATAATGCAATTAACCGGACTGGGTTAAAATTACTTGATTTATCTTCCCAAATTACGAATAAATCCCGTTATAATTATAAATATTGTAATTTTGTCACGATTTTACCACGTTTGTCATATGATTACGATAAAGATATATTCCTTATAATGGATATAAAATTAAAACAGAGGATTTTTGAACATATTTCGACGGCAGCAGACCAATTGGGACAGGATACTTATGTTATCGGAGGTTATGTCAGGGATATGTTACTGAACAGGAGGTCAAAGGACATTGATATTGTGACCGTAGGAAGCGGAATAGATCTGGCAGAAAAGGTAGCCGGACTTATAAAGCCAAAACCGAAAGTAAATTATTTCAGAAATTTTGGCACAGCACAGCTTAAGTACAGAAATTTTGAAGTTGAATTTGTAGGTGCCCGGAAAGAATCTTACCGCAGCAATTCACGTAAACCGATTGTTGAAAATGGCACAATTGAGGATGATCAGAACCGCAGGGATTTTACAATTAACGCTCTTGCCCTGGGACTAAACAGTTATAATTTCGGTAAAATGACCGATCCTTTTAACGGCATTAACGATTTAAAAAGCAGAATTATAAAGACTCCCCTGAACCCGGATGAAACTTTTTCTGACGATCCACTCAGAATGCTCAGAGCTATACGTTTTTCTGCCCTGCTTGATTTTACAATCGAAGCCGAAACATTGAAGGCCATTGCCGCAAATAACAGCAGAATGCGGATTGTATCAGCTGAAAGGATTACTGATGAACTAAACAAGGTCATTATGGCAGACAAACCTTCAATTGGTTTTAAATTGCTGGAAGAAACCGGTCTGCTGGAGATTATCTTTCCTGAGCTGGCCGGACTTAAAGGTGTTGAAGTTATAAATGGAGTCGGACATAAGGATAATTTTTACCATACACTTGAAGTACTTGATGGCGTTGCCAAAGATACTGACAATCTGTGGTTGCGCTGGTCAGCCCTTCTGCATGACATAGCTAAGCCGGTCACCAAAAAATTCCAGGAGGGACAAGGCTGGACTTTCCATTCCCACAATTTTGCCGGCACTAAGATGGTCCCGGGTATATTCAGGAGAATGAAACTTCCCATGAACGAAAAAATGAGATATGTCCAGAAAATAGTAAAACTCCATATGCGCCCTATAATACTCTCCGAAGAAGAGGTAACCGATTCAGCAGTAAGGCGGCTGCTATTTGAAGCAGGTGACGATATCGATGACCTGATGCTATTATGCGAAGCCGACATAACTTCCAAAAATCCCCAAAAGGTGAGACGCTATCTGAAAAATTTCAAAATCGTCCGGCAAAAACTCAAAGAGATTGAGGTTAAAGATGAAATAAGAAATTTTCAGCCCCCGGTTTCAGGGGAATTGATCATGAAAACCTTTAATCTGCCCCCCTGCAAAGAGGTTGGAATCATCAAAAATGCAATTAAAGAGGCAATTCTTGATGGTAAAATAGAAAATAACTTTGATGAGGCCTACTCTTTTATGCAAAAAAAAGCAAAGGAATTAGGGTTATAAATTGCTCAGGGTACAGATTTTAATTGAAGTATAACAGGCAAATGATCGCTAAAACCACCCTGGTATGTATACCCGTAATAGGTTCTCAGCGGCTTTACCCCACCGTACCGGTCATCCTGTTCAAATAAAAATGGCAGGTCAACAATCCTTGCTGACTCTCTTTCAGTAAATAACCCGGATTGGCCTTCAAGCAGGTTCCCTGATACCATAATCTGATCAAATATATACCACTGGGACCTGTATTTAGTTGTTCCCTGGTAATTATCCGGCCAGCCGGCTGACAAATTATAAATCCGGTTCGCACGGTAATTTCCAATATCTGATGATGCTTTCAGACATTCAATAATACTTATATCATCAGGCTGGTCATTAAAATCACCCATTATTACAATTTTCGGATTTAGATTTTTGGTAAACAGCCTTTCAATCTGAGACCGCAATTTTTTAGCCGCCAGCATTCTCAATCCCCTGCTCTTAAGTAAACCTGAATATCTTGATGGCCAGTGGTTAATAAAAATATGAATGGTATCTGACCTGTCAATAATTCCTGAAACATACATTATTTCCCGCGTGGCTATCAATTCACCCTCCTCATCAGTCAGGGGAAAATATCTGAATTCCAATGGATCAAATATACCGGGATTGTACAAAAACGCAACATCAATACCCCGGTCATCGGGAGAATCTTTGTGAATAATATTATAATCCAGGTTCCTCAATGCAGTAAAGGAGAGGAGCTTATCAAGGACATACCTGTTTTCCGTTTCACACAAAGCTATCATTTGCGGGGGTTCCCAGCCTGAAGAATTTAAAATTACTTTCGAAAGATTAGTAAGCTTCCTGTTAAAGCGCCTGACTGTCCATCTTCTTGATCCATCAGGGGTGAACTCATCATCTGATATCTCAGGATCATCATGCACATCAAATAAGTTTTCAACATTATAAAAGATAATATTATAGACTTCCGGAAGATCCTGGGGGTACAATCCGGTATAAATACAAAGACAATATAGGGTTAACAGAAAGTATTTAATCTTTTTTCTTCTTTTCAACTCTTTCAAAAGCGCCCAGATCCGGGCCGTCATCTGCCAATCTGTCCTTATTCATTATATCTACGGGAAATCTTTTTGCAAATGCCGGATTTCCTATATCTTTTGCAGCGGACAGGGTATCGAGTGAATAATCATGTTTATCGAACGGATCAACAAATTTAGGATCGGAATCCTTACCTCTCCATATATTTTTATAATGATCTTTGTCAGACAGGTCGAGGGTATCGGGAACCTGCAGAATACAATGATCGAATGAATAATTAAACATATTCTCATTGTTATCTCCCAATTCAATTTCATTGGAAAAATTACCATAAATTATACAGTTCCCGAAAAAAGCACGTTCGAGATCACCGTTATATATAACAGAGGTTCCGTCTGCCTTTTTTACCGGCAAAAAATTTGAGATTATTACTGATGATGAAGCTCTTGCTTTGGGGGAATAATTACCCCAGTAGTTAGCTATAGTTGTATGGTAAAACTCATAATTACCCCCTGCCAGAAAGGCTGCTGCGTAAAAACCACAATTGGCTATTACATTATTGTATCCTGTTATTCTCGACTTCAATGCAAAAAGGCCCGCATATGCCATATTTTCGATTCTCGAATTATTTATCTGAAGGCTTGCATAACCATCATGTTCAATAGTACCTACCTGCAGGCCAATATTGGCATTTTTTATGGTCACAAAATTTAAAATATTACCATGACTGCCGGATTCAAGTATAATTCTGTGCCACTGATTTGGAATATTTTTATAGCTGGGTTCCAAGCGGTCTGATGAAAATATAACAGGGTTTTCATAGTTTCCTTCAGCCACTATGTTACCCTCGATATAAAGTCCCGAATTTTTATGAAAATAGATCTTTGTACCGGCCTCTATAGTAAGTGTTGAGGTACTGTCAACAAAAGCATATCCATAAATCAGGTAAGGTTTTTCCGAAGTCCAGTCAGTATTTGAAATATAACCGTCCCTGATCAGGTTAAAATCCTGACCGTAAGCAATAAGATTAAGACTCTGGAAATTATAATTCGTAACAAACTCAATGGAATCCTGCACCACCATGGGCATATTCTGACCATTGGGATCAACTGTAACCTCCACAAAAATAAAAATACTGTCTTGTGCAGGGATTACAATGTCATATGCTTCATTGCCAATTTCACCGTTAATATTAAGTCTGAAATTAGAAAGATCCCCGTTAGCAACACGTATCCTCGATATCAATACATCTTCATTATATGGATTATAGACTTTAAAATGCTGGGTTGTTGAACCGATATTGGTAAATATGGTGTCGAACATAACAGTATCTCTGGAAAAAAGCAGTTGCGCATCGGGAGAATTAAGATATCCCTCATCTTCACACGAAAAGAGTGAAGCGAGTATAGAAATAACTATAGCCGTACGAAGCAGATATTTTGCCAATCTCCGAATCATTTTATGTATTAACGAAACAACCTGGTTGTTATTACTACAAATATATAAAATCAATTTACAATTTTTAACATTTTTTTGCAACTATTATAGCACAAAAAATATTATTCGAAGTCAGGATATAACAAATAGTTACTTCTTAATTCCTTATACGCTTCCAGTTCAGGCTTCCATGAATCCATTATCTCTTTTTCGGAATAACCCTGCCTTATCTGCCAAATTAGTTTATCGGTCCCTGCCAGCAGATTAAACCAATTTTCCCGCGTCAGAAAATTCTTCTCATCCCCGTATTTATGATAGAAATCCATAAAATATTTCAAAGTGAATTTCGGGATTTCACCTGACTTTCTGAGATCAATACCATAGCATAGTTTCCCTTCATGAAGGGGATGCATTGCCACACCGGGAATACTTCGGGGGGTAAAACTAAAGTCACCCAGTTCAGGAACGGGAGCACCCAGAACCTGAAAGGGAAATTCAGTTCCCCGTCCCACGCTTACACTTGTGGCCTCAAAAAAACATAATGAAGGATAAAGGCTGACTGCCAGATCGTTTGGCAAATTTGGCGAAGGGTTTACCGGGAGTGAATAACTTGTCGAATGAGTATAATTTTTTACCGGTATTATTGTAAGGTCACATTTTAGGGGGGCCTGATGCCAGTGTTCCCCGTTGATCATAAGGGCAAGTTCTCCGGTTGTACAACCGTGCACAACAGGTATAGGATGCATTCCCACAAAAGAAGTAAATCTGGATTCCAGCAAAGGACCCGCAATATAATCACCATTCGGATTAGGCCTGTCAGTTACGATCATTGGTATTCCTTTTTCTGCACACGCCTCCATCACCAGGTGCAAGGTGGATATATATGTATAAAACCTGCAGCCAACGTCCTGAATATCAAAAAGGATAATATCCACATCATCCAGATGCCCGGGGGAAGGCTTTTTAGTTTTCCCATAAAGTGAAACAACAGTGATTCCCGTTTTTAAATCCACGCCGTCATTGATTATCTCGCCGGCTGCCGCTTCACCCCGGAAACCGTGCTCAGGAGCAAAAATTTTAGTAACATTTATATTCCTGCTCATCAGAAAATCGACGAGATGAACCTCTTCTGAAAGAGAAGTGTTGTTTACCACCAACCCAACTCTTCTGTTTGTTAAGAGGGGCAGATACTCTTCCGGCTGTTCAGCTCCGGTTATTATTCCATCGCTCTGTGTCAGTCCGCAGTTACAATAAAATATTGCTGAAAGAAGTATCGCTACAGTTTTTATCATCGTGTAATAGTTGTACTGTGAGAAATTAAACATATTGGCCAGAAATTATATATATATATATACAGCCCGCTATTTTGACATCGTTAAATATACCAATTCAAAAAGGTAACAACATTTTTTGACCTCTATGTTTTTAAATGTTTCCTGCCGGAAGGATTCCTCTTTTTACCATTTGCATCTTTTCTCCACTGCCCTTTTCCCCGATGCCGTCCTACTTTCCATTCAGGCCCTTTTCCAAGCTCTCCGGGAACTGTAAGTTTTATGATCTCCTTTTCAATAAGTTTCTCAATACTCTGAAAGCTCCCCATATCCTTCTCATTTACAAGGGTAAGTGCCACTCCCGTAGCATCAGCCCGGGCTGTCCTGCCCACACGGTGTACATAATCTTCTGCATCTCCCGGGACATCAAAGTTAATTACAAGGTCGATACCTTTTATATCGATCCCCCGGCTCAGGACGTCAGTGGCCACCAGAATCCTTGTCTGGCCTGCCTTAAATCTTTGTAAAACCTTTTCCCTCTCTGCCTGCTCCAGGTCGGAAGATATAGATTCCGCATTATTATACTTTTTCAGGGAACGTGTAAGTTCAGACACCTTCTTTTTAGTTGAACAAAAAATCAATATGCTGTTATAATCAGGCTTGTCAGCAATAAGTTTATTAATAAGTGCTGTTTTCTGGTTATCATAGCATAAATAAACCGCTTGTATGACACCTTCAGCCGGCTTCGACATTGCAATATTGATCTCATTGGGATTATTAAGTATCCTTCCTGCCAGAGACCTTATATTAGGTGCCATCGTTGCGCTGAACATAAGTGTTTGCCTCTTTTTGGGAACAAATGAAATGATCTTCATTATATCGTCAAAAAAACCTATATCAAGCATACGGTCGGCTTCATCAAGTATCAGATACTTTATTGTATCAAACTTAACATATCCCAGGTTAAGATGTGATATTAGTTTACCGGGAGTGGCTATAACTATGTCAGCTCCCCCTGTGAGTGCTCTCTTCTGCTGCCCCCAGTCTTCTCCCGCACTTCCTCCGTAAACCGCAATTGAATGAATACCCAGGTTATATCCTATCCCCTGGACCTGCTGGTCAATTTGTAATGCAAGCTCCCTTGTAGGGACCAGAATAAGAGTACTTGTCTGGCTTCCCGGGTTGCTTAATATCATATCAAGAACAGGAATTACATAAGCTGCAGTTTTTCCGGTTCCTGTCTGTGCACATGCAATAAGATCCTTTCCTTCCAGTATTATGGGTATAGTCTGCTCCTGGATCGGGGTTGTATTTTTGAACCCCATATAGAAAATTGCGTCCAGTATATCTTTATGTATTTTTAAATCACTAAAATTCATATATGTAAATTATTATTGCTCAAAGTATTTTTTTTCAGCCCGATATGTAAAAAGGGAACTGGCTTTTTTAAATAAGAATATTAACATCAGTATTACATTCCGTGCAATATCCTTTAAAGCCCTGCTGGATAATTTTAATACGGTAATGTTCTCTCTCCACCAGAAGTGCCCCACAGTTCGGGCAGTAAGTAGAAGACCTGTAGTCATCTGGTACATTCCCCAGATACACATGATGAAGATATTTTTTTGCCAAAGTATACAATTGATGCAAATTTTCTAACGGTGTGGGGGGCAAATTTAATCTGTATTGCGGAAAATACCTTGAAATGTGCAAAGGAATTTTTTCGCCCAGCTCTTTGGATATCCATTTCACCATTGCTTCAAACTGTTCAGGTCCGTCATTTAATTCTGTAATTACCAAATTTGTTATTTCCAGATGTTTGCCGCTCCGGGCAATTATTTGCAGAGACTCAAGCACCGGCCCCAGATTCCCTTTTACCTGCTTCCGGTAGAATGAATCATCGAAAGACTTAAGGTCAATATTAAAAGCATCTATTAAAGGAATAAGGCTGCTGAGTGGCTCAGGATTTATATATCCATTGGAAACAACTACATTCTTCATTCCTTTATCATGAGCCAACCTGGCAATATCAGTCATAAACTCATAAAAGGTAAATGGTTCATTGTAAGTATAAGCTATACCGATATTGTGCCAGCCTCTTTGCGCCTTCTCTACAAGCTGTACTGGTGTTATCTCATGAAATCCACCGAAATCGCTGGCAAAACACTGAGATGTACCGTAGTTTTGACAAAAACTGCAATGGAGATTGCAGCCAACCTCACCTACAGAAAATATTTCCATGCCGGGATAAAAATGATAAAGAGGTTTTTTTTCAACCGGATCAACCCCAATTGCTGCAACCTTATTGTAAACATGTGTATAAAGAGTTCCCCCGACATTTTCACGGACCCTGCAATTACCTGTCTGACCAGGCTTTAACCGGCAGGTTTGGGGACATAATCTGCAAATCACCTCATCATTGTCCGTTTTTTCATAAAAAAGTGCTTCCTGCATATATCATTACCCTTTGCCCAAAGTTACAAAAACAGTTCAATAAATGTAACGTATTACCCGAAATCTTAAACAGCAGAAACATTATATCCGAAACAATTATTTCCCGGTTTCATCTCCATTTAGTATGAAAAAAATATCCCGTCAAAAAACCGGGATATCATAACAGCCGCTAATATATTTCCATGAACATCTCTTTTATTCGGATAATACTTCAGGCAATTTTGTTAAAGGCCTGATCTGTAAGGTTTTAATAAACAACTCGCCTCCTTCTGACTGCAACTGAATTTTACCTCCTGAGAGAGGTATAATTTTACCATCCTCAACTTTACCGGTATTGTTATTAACCATCACAACCTGGCCGTTAACAACATGAACAGATGTTCTTCCAAGACAATAGAGATCAATAGTATTCCACTCACCAACAGGTTTTTCAGCATCAAGGACTTTTCTGATCCCCTGACCGTTATGGTCCCTGCTGAATTTTTTTACCTCCCCCTCCTGAGAATACCTGAACCCGTCTTCAATCTCAGTTACAGAAGTTTCACAATAAGTGTTTTCCATCAGATAGGTATCACCCATACGTTCGTGCATTAACTGACATTCGATGTTGACCATCCATGTGCCCAATGCTTCTCCAAAAGGCCCGAAACCATGATATAGCAACCCGCTGTTCCGGCTGGTAAATACCTCATCCCCCCACTTAAAGACCAGTTGCAGGTGATAATTAGAAAAGGTATCCCTGGTAGCAAGGGATCCGTTGATTTCTCCGGAAATGCGGATTATCTTTTCGCCGTTCTCCTCAACGACTGAGAACACTTTATCCACTGTGGCAGTTTGTGCAAGACTGTCAAAACCCCTGAGGGGCGTACCCAGATATTTTTCCCAGTTATCAAGGTTTTCCCCGTTAAAAAGAGGCTGCCAGGGTTTCTCCTTTGAGCATGAAACCATGATTACTCCAATAAATACAATTAATATAACCTGATGTAATTTTTGCATCGGTAAATTTTTCATTTAGTTAAAACATTTCAGCTTTTTTCGTCATGCAGTATCTCTTTTGCCCTTTCAAGGATAGCTACATCGTCAAGAAGCACTATGCCGCCGTTAGGTCCCGGTTCCATATGTATACCCACAGCAACTCCGTTTGTATAATTAGCTCCCCCAAAATAGTTCCTGACGGTTTCTTCAGTGATATCAAATTCATTTGCAATTTTCCTGATAGAACCGTCAGGTAAGCTGTCCTTGATCTTACGCAGCTCATTAAAAGTTATTTTACCCTCCATGATCATAACAAATTTATTTTATATTTATTTAATAACATTCTCGTGACATTGTAAAATTAAAATTATTAATCAAATAAAGCCAAAACTTATATCATGATAATTCTTAATTCATTCAATAATTTTTATACGGAAAGTCAACTGCCAATGTTTTTCTCCGCAAATATCTGATATTGAGTCAATATTCTGTTTATAAGCTTCTTATCAATTTTTATTTTTAATTATTTAATTAACTATTTTTAATAATTATTGTATTATTTTTCAATTGAATCATATACTGCCTGATGCATTGCCGTACGGATGTTCAGACTGCTAAGTTTAAGATTGTCCCTTGTCGGATAAACACGGTTCGACATAAAAATAAAAAGCAAATTGCAATCAGGGTCTGCCCAGGCAAATGTGCCAGTATAGCCGGTATGCCCGAAACTGTTTTTTCCGGCGCTGACAGCCGGATAAGCATCTTTCAGTTTGTTATTTTGGTTATCCGGCAATGGCTTATCAAAACCAAGTGCCCTTCGGTTAAATGAATTTGGAAATTGAATCCGGGTAAACTCCTCCACTGTTTTTTCTAAAATAAACCTTTTGCCACCGTAATAACCTTTCTGAAGGTACATCTGAAATATCTTTGCCATATCAAGGGTTGTCCCGAAGAGCCCGGCATTACCGGACACGCCTCCCAGCATTGCAGCGCCTTCGTCATGTACAAAACCCCTTAATTTTTCATTCCTGAAAAAATCATCAATCTCGGTAGGTACAATCCTTGAGACGGGAAAGTGCAAATATGGATTATAGGTTATTGAATTTGCCCCAAGCGGCCTGTAAAAATTTTCTTTTAAATACTCTTCGTATGGTATCCCGCCCAATCCGGAAATTATTTCAGGGAAAAGATGAAAACAGAGATCGGAATATACATACTTTTTTCGCGGAAGCAATTTAGCATTTCTGATGGTATCATAAATTGCCTGCCTGAAATCATTTTTAAGATATAATTTATCCGATACCCTTACCGTGAATTTACCTGACGGATTATTAGAAAATATATCCCTGCTCAACTTTCCCTCCTCTTCGAGGCCCATTCTCCAAAAAGGTATCCATGCCGGCATTCTTGCCTGATGTGTTAAAAAATCGCGCACCGGGGTTTTCTCTCTGTCTGTTCCCTTAAAACCCGGCCAGTATCTGCCAAAAGGGGCATCAAGATCTATTTTTTTTTCATCAACAAGCTTCATTATTGCCGGCAAAGGACCGGTTACTTTGGTAAGTGATGCCCAGTCATAGATATTATCCGGAGTTACTTTCTGTTCATTTTTATAGGTCTGATAACCGTAACATTTATGAAATATGACATTCCCGTCTTTAGCAATTAAAACCTGACACCCGGGATAAGCTTCATTATATATTCCCAGGTTTGCCAGTGAGTCTATTTTAGATGTAAGTCTTGCTGAATTAATTCCTGTCTCTTCAGGGATTGTAAAGGCCAGGCTGCCATTTTTTTTTACATCGATGCCATTGTTGATTCCAAACCTGCTATCGATTGTAACCGGAAGCCTGCCGGCCGCATCGAATGCGCCAAACACAAGCTGGGCGGCAAGTTCCTGTGTTAACAGATTATTCTGGTAAGCAAGTATCAATCCCCCGGCATGATGAATATTCTCAAAATATTTCAACGCATATGCATTACCAAAAAAAACCACTACACACTTATTGTCACGTATGAGATCTGCCACTGCATTTCGCTGTATATCAGTTGTCCCGTATTTACCAGAGGGATATATATTTATTCCCTGAACTCCTGCAATAACAAGGTTATAATTATCTAACTTACTGCGCAGAAGGGCCAGGTCCCGCTCAGAAGCATTTTTCGGCAGGCTGTAATGGTCAATTTCAGTGTACTTGTCAAGCATTTTCTGAAAAGGAGAGATCTCCCCTGAGCCTATCATGACAGATGCGATCTTCAGGTCAGCCAGGTCCTGGACAGGTAAAACATCCTGGTTTACCAGCACGGTCAGTGAACCCTTTATAAGCTTGCGGTTTGTGATCTCATAATAGGGTGAATTCAAACGGGCAACAATATCCTTCGTTACAGCCGGCCGGTAATTATGTAATCCCGCCCACCGCTTTAATGCCAGCACCCTTCTGCATTTATTTTCAAT
>JAAYJR010000442.1 GCA_012522835.1 Bacteroidales bacterium | reverse complement strand
TATGATAAATGTTCTACTTCTCTTGAGGCATACAGAAAAGGCCTTGAATCAATAAGGAGAGGGGTTGGCAATGCATATATATCAGTATGCGGCGGTCATTACGGGGCTTCATACGGGATAGCTGATTCGCAACGCTCAGGAAGTGACACGAGATCTGTCTGGAACGAAAAAGAGTTGCCGAAATACCGGCAGAATATATTAAGGACATGGATGTCAGATTACTGGCATGTCGACCCTGATGCAATGTCGATCCGCAGGCAGGGGACTGCATTGCCCGGCACGAATAATAAGTCGCTGGGAGTATTTACCAACGATGAGGCAAGAACAAATATGCTTAATCAGTATATCGGAGGTGGAATGGTATGCTTTGGTGAAGACTTTTCAACAATTGACAACGACAGGAAAGACCTGTACCGTCATGTTTTACCTTCAGTCAACTCTCCCTCAAAAGCTTTGGACATTTTTGATCCCTTCTGTCCAAATATTATGCTGACGGAGATTAAACCGGTTTGTGAGGATCTTCCTTCCTGGATAACTATAGCTATAGTGAATTGGTCAGATACTATAAAGGATTATAATATTTTATTGGATGAAAGTATAACAGGAAATTTAGAAGGTGACCGGTTTATTGTTTCTGAATTTTTTACTCAAAAAGTCCCGGGATTGATAAATGAAGGCCAGATGATGGCCGTTTATGATCAGAAACCTCATCAAAGCCAGCTTTTCAGGGTAATGCCATGGAACGGACAAGAACCTGTATTGGTGAATACCGATCTGCATTTATCCGGCGGGGGAGTTGAAGTATCTGACTGGAACACTGACAATGGGAAAATAAGAGGTAGCATAAAAACCCGTTGGAACTATCCGGTCAGGTTGACTGTCGCTATTCCTGATGAAGGTGAGCAGGGTTATAGAATTGAAGTAATTACTGTACCGCCCGGGGAACATAATTTTTTATTGGATTATGAATGAACCGGCTGTATTGAGGGTGCCGGTACAAAATAATTAAAGTTATGAAAGATAATTTAAGACGAAGAGAATTTATAAAAAGCACGGCGGCTGCAGGCTTTGGAATGGCATGCAGTCCGGCTTTGTTATTCGGACAACCGCCAACAACAAAACTTCCTGATGTATCAATTGGAGTGATTGGCGTTGGAAGCCGCGGCAGAGGATTATTAAACCTTTTGGCAAAGTATGATAATGTCAGGATACCTGCTATTTGTGATATTAATGCTGAGGCTATTGCCATGGCACAAACTGCACTTATGAATAACGGTAAGGAGAATGCTGAAGTGTTTACCGGAGGGGATCATGCCTATAAGAAATTACTTGACCGGAAAGATATTGACGGTGTGATAATTACTACTCCGTGGGAGTGGCATGTCCCTATGGCTGTCGATTCAATGAAGGCCGGTAAATATGCCGGACTTGAAGTGCCTGCTGCCATTACAATTGAAGGGTGTTGGGAATTGGTCAATGTGCACGAAGAAACAGGCTCAAATCTGATGTTTCTTGAGAATTGCTGCTATGACAGGGAGACAATGGCTGTACTACAGATGATCAGGGATGGATTGTTTGGAACTCCGGTACATGCTACATGCGGATACCGACACTCATTCTGGGGCTCCAGATCATATATAGATTTTAAAGGTGATTCTTCGGATGAAGTATACTGGAGAAACCAGCACTACCTGAATCGTAATGCAGACCTTTATCCTACGCATGGAATAGGCCCCGTGGCTAACTGGTTTAATATAGACCGGGGTAACCGGTTTTTGTATCTTACCTCAGCTGCCACCAAGTCGAAGGGCGTTTATGAATATATCAGGAACCATCCCGACGGAGGGCCTGATAATCCTAATGCCAAACTGGACTGGAAACAGGGTGATATAGTAACTACCATAATAAAGACATCTGAGGGTGAAACTATTATCATTAATTTTGAACTTAATCTTCCCAGGCCATATTCGCGGGATTACACTTTGCACGGTACACGCGGATTATGGAGCGGTGAGTATATGCGCAGAGGTATTTATATAGAGGGTAAATCACCTAAGACGCATCAGTGGGAGACCGGAGAGGCCTATGATAATTATATGAAAAAATATGATCATCCTTTATGGAAAAATCATGAGGCTGACGCTAAAAATGCCGGGCATGGTGGAATTGACTATTTTATGATCCGGGCTTTTGTTGAATGTGTCAGCCAGAATATGTACCCGCCCATAGATGTTTATGATGCAGCCTCCTGGAGTGCTATTGTCCCATTATCGGAAAAGTCAATTTTAGGAGGAAGCGAACCTGTATTTTTCCCGGATTTCACTAAAGGTCAATGGATTGTAAGGACCCCTTCATTTGGATTATAAATAATATTTTCCTGCTATTATTTTATTTTTGATAAAAACCTTATGGAACTCAATCAAAAGTTAGCCGACAGAATAATCAGTGTTGATATACTGCGTGGCATTGCAATGTTTATAATATGTTCAACCCAGATAGGGGGTGCGCCCATATTCCGGACTTTCAACAATATGGTATGGGGTGACGCCTGGCCTGAAATTGTAAAAGTCATTATGTCCAATCCGGCGATCAGCATTGCAAATGTTGCACAACCTATATTTGTTTTTGTAGTGGGAGTGGTTCTGCCTTTTTCATTGAGAAAGAGGCTTATGAAAAGTAGTAAGAAAAAAGTATATACCCATGTTGTAATCCGTTCAGTTATATTGTTCATATGCGGACTTATAGCCGGGGGTAAAATATTAAACCTTCAGTTTGATAAAGTATACTGGTATAATAATGTATTGGAATATATCAGCATAAGCTATCTTGTGTGCTCGCTGATAGTAATAAACACTCCAAAGAAAGCACATTATATAATTGCCGGTTTGTTACTCCTTCTATATTGGTGCGTATGGCTTTTTATACCGGCACCCGGCTGGGACGGGGATATTTTTTCAACCGAGATGAATATCGGGATCTATCTTGACCAGGTGATACTTGGGAAATATGGACATCCTTTTAAGGGATGGACGGCAGTTATAAATAGTGTCGGGCATATCATACAGGTACTTTTGGGAGTACTTGCCGGTCATGTGATCTTTGGAGCTAAGGAAAAGCCTGAAAAGACAAAGGGTTTGTTACTTTATGGATCAGTAATGGTAGTGGCAGGTTTGATATGGAGTCTGGTTTATCCGGTGATAGGAAGAAACTGGACAAGCTCCTTTGCCCTTGTAACAGCTGGCATTTCAACATTATTACTGGCTCTTCTCTATTTTGTAATAGATGTAAAAGGCTATATAAAATGGTCATTTTTCTTTTTTATGTTTGGCGTCAACTCTATTGCTATCTATATGATGGCGCATACATTTGATTTCAGGTTAATAGGCAATGTGGTAGTAGGAGGATCAACGCGCCATCCTTTTGGGATAAGCGGTTATTTTCCTGAAGATGTCCGGCTGTTTATTCAGGCATCGGCTGCAATGGCTGTGATGTGGTTGATATTGTATTATATGTACAGGAAGAAAACCTTTATTAAAATATAGTAATCAATTACAGGGGTACACCAGGGAAATATGTATCAGGGTCAGTTGGGTGAAGTAATCCGTTGGGTGAAGCGATCCATTCGCTCAAGCAAACAGCAATGAATAAGGCTCCGATGATGACAGCCAGATTGTTCAATGCTTTATCTATTGCCGTTGGCTTCAGCCAACGGATTTAAAATGAGATTTTTACAACATATCATATATAAATAATTGAGATTTTTTAATCGATTTATATCCATGAAACAGCTTTTATTTTTTTATTATTTGTACCTCCTTCTGGCTTCCTCTCTCTTTTGCTCTGCAGGAAGCATAAGTGGTGATACCCTTAAATACAACAGCACTCTTCAGAAAAAACTTAAATATGATGTTATTTTACTTGGAGGGCAGTCTAATATGTTAGGTGTCGGTCAGGTTACTGATCTTGAGAATGTCTCCCTTCCTCACAATATTACCTATCTTAATTACGGATTGTGCTCCAGACAGTTAAGTCATCC
Source organism: Bacteroidales bacterium (assembly GCA_012522835.1). Classification (GTDB taxonomy): domain Bacteria; phylum Bacteroidota; class Bacteroidia; order Bacteroidales; family Prolixibacteraceae; genus JAAYJR01. Next base: position 522 of record JAAYJR010000442.1, on the reverse strand, counting down.
TGAATGGTTCGGGCCTGAGGTTGGTTTGTCGGAAGTCCTTGCAGAAAGACTGCCAAACCGAAATTTCCTGTTGGTAAAATATGCTATTGGTGGCTCATCATTATATGACTGGGCACCGGATTATGATCCAGATAAGGCTAAAATAACCTCACATCCTGAATTTGGGAATATGTTCGGCTATTTTTTTTCAATAATTGATAGTCTGTCAGAACTTTACGACTTAAATATACTTGCTGTTTTGTGGATGCAGGGTGAGGAGGATTCAAAAAAGCATGAAACAGCAAAAAAATACTATCCTAATTTTAAAAGACTTATAAAAGCATTCCGCCAAAAGCTTGATAAACCAGAGTTGCCTGTTATCTTCGGTGAAGTTAATCCGGCGACTGAACGGTTTTCTGCTGTAAAAGAGGTACAGGCAGCACAGGTAAAAGCTGCAAAAAAAATTAAATTTGCTTATTTGATAAAAACTGGCGATATTTCCAAAAAAGCTGACAAGGTTCATTATGATTCCCGCGGACTGTT
>JAAYJR010000119.1 GCA_012522835.1 Bacteroidales bacterium | reverse complement strand
TCCGATGAATTACATACTTAAATTGTAATATGAAACAAAACAGTAAACAACGATTATTGAAATGCATTGGAAAGGTCTATGAACAGGCCAAAGAATGTAAGCTCGAAGAAGCTTTTTTTAAACAAGCCGCCAGAGAACTGAACGTAATATCCGATTACTTTCACACCTCCTCAAAACAATCACTGATAGTGGCTCTGGTCTTTGCCCTCAATTACGACCAATCCTGCAGCAATCTGCAGAACCTGATCAAGTACCTGGGTTGCAACCCGATGAAATTTCTGGACTACGGCGATGAAATGGAGGACCTGTTCACCAAAGAGATTATTCAAAAACAGGACACTTCAGAAAAAGGTTTGATTATGTTATCTTCCACCGTGGACATTATCCTCAATCAAAAAATACTGGAGGCGATCATGAAAAACGAGCCCATGCCGTCTCTCGAAAAAGAGAAACCGAAGAACCAGCTGGAGGTTCTGGAAGCTTTTTATTTGCTAGGAGTGCAACGGGACGAGGAGGAAATATCTTCCATCGATCTGTTTGTAGAGACTGAGCGTTTCTTCAACTCGTCGCTGCACTACCCTCTGATCAAAAGGATCGATGAACTAAATCTTGACATGGAAGACCTGACCATTTACCTGTATGTGATCTGGAAAACGATTACTGGCGATGACAAAATCGATCTTGAGCGTGCCTTGCGGGGTATTTTTGATAACACGGCACAAAGGATAGGATATCTCCATGCAATCCTGAAAAAAAACAATGCGCTCATCTACAAAAATCTGGTAGAAAACACAGAAGGCGAATTCCTGAACGATGCAGCGCTGAAACTTACCGATTATTCTTTGACCCTGCTTCAGGAATCGGATATCCCACTGTTCCTGCATAAGAAAAGCCGGGATACTATTGACCCTGCAAAAATTAGCCCGGTGGCTCTTTTTTTTAATGAAACGGAGCACAGGCAGTTGGAATTTCTGAAAGCACTCATGCAGGAAGAGCACTTTGCGGAGACTCAGACAAGGTTACAAAAAAAAGGTATGCCCAAAGGGATCACCATATTGTTCCACGGATTGCCGGGCACCGGTAAAACAGAGACCGTCTATCAGTTTGCCAAAGATACCGGCAGGGAAATATTCAAAGTGGACATGAGTCAGTTAAAATCCAAATGGTTTGGGGAAAGTGAGAAAATCGTAAAACGGGTCTTCACCGATTACAGAGCCTGTTCAAAAAACTGTGAACGCACGCCGGTCCTGCTTTTTAACGAGGCCGATGCTGTTATTTCAAAACGCCGCGATATCGGTAATTCCAACGTGGGGCAGACAGAGAACGCCATTCAAAACATCATACTGGAAGAGCTCGAGAACTTCGAAGGAATATTATTTGCCACCACCAACCTTGTGAGCAATCTGGATCCTGCATTTGAAAGACGCTTTTTATTTAAGGTCGAGTTTCAAAAACCCGACATGGCGGTAAAGGCAAAAATCTGGAACTCTAAACTGCCCAATCTTTCCAAAACGGAATGTGAAGCCTTGGCAACCCAATTTGATTTTTCGGGAGGCCAGATTAACAATATTGTGAGAAAGAAAGAAATCCATGAGATCGTTTATGGATTATCCGTCGATTTCAATAATATTGTCGATTATTGTAAAACAGAACTACTTTCAAAGAATAACGGGAACTTAATAGGTTTCACAAAAGGATAATGACATGTCAAAGAGAGAATCAATTGCCCGGTACAACCTTATAATCAAGAAACTCAGAAAACATCCTGCCTCTTTTGAGGAAATCTCGGATTACCTGGCTTTGGAATCGGAACTTCAGGGGTACGACTTCCGCGTGTCAAAACGTACTTTCCAGAGAGATATCCAGGATATTGGCTCGCTATACTATATTGAAATACAATACGATCCTTCTCAAAAAGCATATCATGTCCTATACGATGACCAACCCGAGGCGAACGAACGGATTATGGAGGCTTTTGACACCTTCAACGCGCTGAATATCAGCGACAGGATTTCCAGTCACATTCATTTTGAAAAACGCCGGCCACAGGGAACCGGGAACCTGTACGGTTTGCTTCATGCCATAATAAACCGGGTACAGATATCCTTCACGTACGAAAAATTCATGGACGACGAGATTTCACATCGTCTTGCCGAGCCATACGCGCTGAAGGAGTTCCGGAACCGTTGGTATGTGCTTGCCAATGATCTGAAAGACAGAAATGTGAAAACCTTTGCCCTGGACAGGATTTCGGGGATGGAGATCACCCGGACCAAATTTAGCTTACCCATGAATTTTGATATCAATGAACGTTTCAAATATTGCTTTGGCATAATCAGTCCTAACGAGCCGGAACCCCGGGAGATTGTTTTGTCCTTTAATCCGCTTCAGGGGAAATATGTAAAATCACTGCCTCTCCACGAATCCCAGGTGATTCTGAAAGATAACGAACAGGAGCTGCTCATTAAACTCACCTTGTTCGTTACCTATGATCTGCTCATGGAAATCCTCTCCTATGGAGACAATGTTAGGGTCCTCCAACCCCTAAGCCTGGTGGACGAGATCAGGGATTGTTATGAAAATGCGCTAAAACAGTACGGGTGTCCATGATGGTTTTAACCCCGTGAACCCAATGATGATATGTATTTTGGTGAAAACAGACTTATAGATCTGGCCCATGAATTCTATAAATCCGGGGTAGAATGTTTGTTTATTGACGAGATACAAAAAGTCCCAGGCCGCTTCTGGTGCGCAACTTTTCCCTATTGAGATTATAAATATTTGATTAACTGTGGTTTAAAAACCATAATTTGGTTTATTGCGCACCAGACCGCGTCTGGCTGCACCAATGGAAGGTGTTTCCCGTTCTGAATAGCTTGTTGGAAGTTTTTGACCAGATGGGCCGGGAATTGGAATAAAGCAAAAACTGGCAGTTCATCTACCTGGGGCCGATCTGGAAAATTTTGCCGATGCCGATACCCTGGACCTCGGCACAGTCAAATCCTTTTTAAGATAGATCATATCAACCAGTTGTATGTCGCCCTCGAACATTGGATGGTCGTAATGGTCGGTAAAGAAATTTTTTACCCGGTGGAATCTTACAAATCCGCAACGTTCATAAAAAGAGAGAATTGCAGGCGTTTCACCAGTCCCGACAAGCATTGATTTGTAGTCGTTTTTGTAGAAATCAAAAATGAACCCGACCAATGCCCTGCCATACCCTTTGCCCTGGTATTCAGGGTATGTGGCTATGTTTTTCAACTCGCAGGTTTCACCATCTACAGGCACTACCACGCAAACACTTTTCAGGTCACCGTCATATAAAGCAAACAAGTCACCCTGGGGCAAATACTTGTCAATCATATCTTCCTGCTCGTCTGCCAGCAACAATAGGTCAAGAAACTGTTTCTTATTTTGGATAATCCTTTCAATTTTCATCATATTGCTTTTGTTTCCAATTCAAAACTCGTTTTGATATGCTATCATAAAACACAATATACAAAATCCATATCACTGCGCTGAGCGACAATACAATGATTTTCCCTTTTGGATCAAAATAATCTACACTAAAAAGATTGTAAAGCGCATGAAATGCTCCGACAGCAAGAATCGACTTTGTTTTATCCCCTACTATCCCCATTCCCCAACTTCCAAAATAAAGCACTAAAAGGAAGATCAGATTTGATATCGTCAATCCAAAATTCAGATGCCATATGAACCATAGCGTTCCAATTACCGCATATTTAAGGTACTTGTTAAGAAAGCCGAGTTGTTCCTGCAAAAACGCCCTCCATCCGATTTCTTCAAGCATGGCATAAATAATAAAATAAAAACAGAGTTTTGCTCCTGCCAGGTATACATTGCTTCTGACTATTACATTTTCACTTTCCTTAACTCCGACAATGGCAAAACCAATTATGGGAATCACAACAAACACAAAAGCGCTTAAAAGTAATGGTTTAAGCTTTCCCTGAAAACTATAAGTAAGTTTTAACCCAAATGTCTTTAATGCGACCAATGCCCCGATGGTTGGCCCGACACCCCGTAAACAAATATTCAGGAAAGTATTATCTACATGATCCAATAATCCGGTTTTAGTAGTCAAATACCGGATTATAACTGCGATGAAATAAAACAAAATGATCGCAAAAATTTTTGTTTTATCTGAGCCCACGGATGATTGCATTTTCGTTTTGTTTAATTATCTGTGCAAAAATGATAAAACCTTCCGGTAATAATATTAACCTATGTTAAGAAATGCTATAACGAGATGTTTTTTCGTAACCGGCTTAAACTTTCTGCAGTAACTCCTATGTAGGATGCAATGTGTTTTAACGATACTTTTTGAAAGATCTCGGGCTTTTCCGATAGTAATTTCAGGTATCTTTCTTCTGCAGTCAATGTCAACAGATCTATCTGTACCTGTTGACGCTGAATAAACAATTGTTCAGCAATAGCTTTTCCAATCCAGATACCCATAGCGGATCTGGAATACAACTCAGACAGATCTTTATGTGTTAAAGACAGTAATTCAGTGGTTTCTAATGCCATGGAATATATCACACTCGGTTTTTGGTTTAGAAACGAATAATAATCGGAACTAAAATTATTGGCAACCGAAAGACTGATACATGTATCAGTTCCTTTACATGAAATAAAATTGCCAACAGAACCCGCGGATATAAAATTTATATAATGCTCTATTTGATCAGCGTTTTTAATGATCTCATTCTTCTTGAATTTTCTCAGGGTTAATTTGTCCGCAAAAGCATCCCATAATTTAACATCGACATTAATATAAGGATCAAATGTGTCTTTTAATTGTTTTCCAATGTCGGTATATTGTTTCATGCTGTTCTGATTATATGTTTTGCTTTCCCTGACCCGCAGAAAGCCGTATGGTTTGTCATTTTTTATACGGACCGATCTCACTGCACAGATCAAGGTTTTCGTTCTCAGTCACTAAAGAGGTAATGAATATCCTTGGGCAGATAAAAACGAAAACTGCCCCGGCACTATTTTACGTTCGGTTTTACATACGACCAATGAGTCTGAATGATAAGCCATTTGCCTCGGTCTTTACGGTACACCTCGGTGCAATTCCACTGGTAGAGAGAATCGCCTTCCACAGATCGGAGGTTGAAAGTCAGCACGGCCATATCTTTAACGGCCTGCACTTTAGGATCAATCATTTCGCATTCTGTTACATTAATTTCCCCTTCCCAGGATTCGTAATACTCTTTTATTTTCTGTAACCCGTCCATCCGTTTATCGATCATAGGATCGAAATAAACGATATCCTCGGCATACAGATCAAGATAGCCGTAAATATCACCGCGGTTCCACTTTTCAAGCGCGGCTTTTTCTAATGAGATAATTTCTTTAGAAATGTCTGTGTTCCCCGAGGAACAACCCGTTAGTGTAATCATAACCCATGCAATTAATAAAAATGTTTTCATTGTATTAAATCCAAATAACCGAGTATTTTTTTAATTTATTTCAATTATTAAATGGGGAAACCCTCTCAGGGGCCTTCTGCCCCTGCCGCCTGGCAAACCCCGAGAGGTTTTTAGTGTGTTTTAGATTCGGCTAAGCCGCCTTTTTACGTTCATATTCTGCTCTGTATTCCTGCGGTGACATATATTTGAGTCGGTGTATCATCCATTCTCTGTTATAGTTTCCAATGAAGGTCTCAATGATGCGTTGTGC
>JAAYJR010000445.1 GCA_012522835.1 Bacteroidales bacterium | reverse complement strand
GAAGAGGAGATATAACAGGGATGCAAACTAAGGGAAATTCCAGGCTCATTCACGCCAAAGTTCCTTTAGCAGAGCAGTTTGGTTATGTCACAGTGTTAAGAACTTTATCATCGGGCAGAGCAACCTCCTCAATGGAATTCAGCCATTATCAGGAAGTACCCGGTCAGATTGCAGTTAAAGTTCTGGAAAGTGTACAAGGAAGAGTTGATTTATTATAAATAATTATAACAGAGTTCTTACTATGAACCAAAAGATCAGGATTAAATTAAAATCGTACGATCATAATCTGGTTGACAAGTCAGCTGAAAAGATCGTAAAGACAGTAAAAACGACAGGTGCTGTTGTTAGCGAGCCTATTCCACTGCCAACACATAAAAGGATTTTTACTGTTTTGCGTTCAACATTTGTAAATAAAAAATCAAGGGAGCAGTTTGAGTTGTCATCATATAAGAGATTGATCGACATCTACAGTTCAACGGCAAAGACAATTGATGCCTTAATGAAGCTGGAGCTGCCCAGTGGCGTAGAAGTGGAAATTAAAGTTTGATAATGTTAAAAATAGTCAAAAATGGCTGGTATTATTGGTAAAAAAATCGGAATGACATCCGTTTTCAGTGTTGAGGGGAAAAATATCCCATGCACTGTTATTGAAGCCGGTCCTTGTGTAGTCACACAGGTCAAAACAAAGGAGAAGGAGGGCTATGATGCACTTCAGCTTGCCTTTGGACATAAAAAGGAACGGAGAACGACAAAGGCCGAATTCGGGCATTTCAAGAAGGCGGGTATTTCCCCCAGACACGAATTGGTTGAGTTCAAAAACACTTACCAGGAAGCGTATAAGCTTGGAGATGAGGTTACAGTTGATATTTTCCATGAACTGGATTATGTTGATGTAGTAGGTGTTTCTAAAGGAAAAGGTTTCCAGGGTGTTGTGAAAAGGCATAACTTCCGTGGTGTAAATGACCAGACCCATGGTCAGCATAACAGGCTCAGGGCTCCGGGTTCTATCGGTGCATCTTCCTGGCCAAGCAGGGTATTTAAAGGAATGCGGATGGCAGGGAGAACCGGTAACAGGAATAATACCATTGAGAACCTGATGGTTTTGAAGATTATTCCTGAGAAAAATATTATAGTGGTGAAAGGTTCAGTGCCTGGCGCCAAGGGTTCATACTTAATTATTAGGAAACAATGGAACTAAGTGTACTGAATACAGAAGGAAAAGAGACCGGCAGAAAGATTATCTTGAATGACCGGATATTTGATGTTGAACCGAATGATCATGCCATTTATCTCGATGTTAAGCATCATATGGCAAATAAGCGTCAGGGGACTCATAAAACCCTTGAACGTGGAGAAGTTTCCGGGAGTACCCGTAAGATTAAAAGACAAAAAGGCACCGGTACAGCGCGTGCAGGCAGTATAAAAAATCCTCTTTTCAGGGGAGGAGGCACTATTTTTGGCCCGAGGCCCAGAAATTACAGTTTTAAGCTTAACAAAAAGATCAAACAGTTAGCCAGAAAATCAGCCCTGACTTACAAAGCCCGTGAGAACAGCATTTTAGTCGTTGAGGATTTCAATATGGAAGCGCCGAAAACAAAGGAATTTGTTAATATTAAGAACAATCTGAAAATTGCTGATAAAAAGTCACTTTTCGTTTTACCGGCCGAAAATAATAATATATATTTGTCCTCCAGAAATTTACAAGACGTATCGGTTGTATCTGCTTCATATATAAATACTTACCAGATATTAAATGCAAAAACCGTTGTACTTTTGGAAAGTTGCGTTACGAAAATTGAAGAGATGTTTAATATTTAAGGTTAACAGTAGATGGATATTTTAATAAAACCACTGGTTACGGAAAAGATGAACGAACTGACTGAAAAGTTCAGGAGGTATGGGTTTGTCGTTGACAGAAGAGCGACGAAGCCACAGATAAAAAAGGCTGTGGAGTCGTTTTATGATGTAAAGGTTGACTCGGTTAATACCATGGTATTTGGAGGTAAAGTTAAGTCAAGATATACCAAATCGGGTGTAATTTCAGGAAAGACGGGCAGTTACAAAAAAGCAATTGTAACATTGGCAGAAGGAGATAGTATTGATTTTTACAGTAATATTTAATAATTTATGGCAGTAAGGAAATTAAAACCAGTAACTCCGGGTCAAAGGCATAAAATAATTGGAGCCTTTGATACCATTACTGCATCGACACCTGAAAAGTCATTGTTGGAGCCCCTGCGGAAATCTGGAGGTCGAAATAACCAGGGCCGCATGACAATGAGGTATAGAGGTGGGGGACATAAGCGTCATTATCGTATTATAGACTTTAAACGTGATAAAGATGGTGTTAATGCAGTTGTTGATTCAGTTCAGTATGATCCTAACAGGTCATCGCGCATAGCACTTCTTAATTACGAAGATGGTGAAAAAAGATATATTATTGCTCCAACAGGTTTAAAGGTTGGACAGACAATCAGAAACGGCTCGGGAGTGGAACCGGAAATAGGTAATGCACTTCCCCTTGCAGAGGTTCCTTTGGGAACCCTTGTTCACAATATTGAACTTAAACCCGGACAGGGTGGAATAATGGCAAGGAGTGCCGGTTCATATGCACAGTTGACTTCGCGTGAAGGGAAATATGCTATTTTAAAACTGCCTTCAGGTGAATCAAGGATGGTACTGACAAGTTGCAGGGCAACAATCGGCATGGTTGGGAATCCTGAACATAACATTGAAAAGTCAGGAAAAGCTGGCCGTTCACGTTGGCTGGGAAGAAGGCCACGTGTACGTGGTGTCGTTATGAATCCGGTTGACCACCCGATGGGCGGTGGTGAAGGACGTGCTTCAGGAGGACATCCAAGGTCACGTAAAGGGGTACTTGCGAAAGGTTATAAAACCCGTTCGAAGAAAAATACTTCTAACAGATATATTGTAGAACGTAGGAAAAAATAGTTTAAGCAGAAAATTATGAGTCGTTCATTAAAAAAAGGTCCGTTTATCGATTTCAAGCTTGAAAGAAAAGTTCTGGCAATGAATGATAAGGGAAAAAAATCAGTGGTCAAGACCTGGGCCAGAGCTTCTGTAATATCTCCCGATTTTGTGGGTCATACTATTGCAGTGCATAACGGAAATAAGTTTATCCCGGTATATATTACCGAGAATATGGTTGGCCATAAACTGGGTGAATTTGCACCTACGCGAACTTTTAGAAGTCATGCTGGAAACAGAAGATAAATTTACAGGCAGGTTAAATTGAAAACTATAAAGATTATATAATGGGTGCCAGAAAAAGAATAGCAGCTGAAAAACGAAAAGAAGCAAATAAGAAACAATACTATGCTTTTTTGCGTAACTGCCCTACATCTCCGAGAAAAATGAGGCTGGTAGCCGATTTGATCCGCGGCATGGAGGTGAATAAGGCACTGGATGTTTTGAAATATTCATCACAGGAAGCATCCGGCAAAGTTGAAAAACTCCTTTTGTCAGCAATTGCCAACTGGCAGGCTAAGAACGAAGGAGAACGTTTAGATGAAAATAAATTATACGTAAAAAATATTATGGTTGATTCAGGACGAATACTGAAAAGATTGAGACCGGCTCCCCAGGGTCGGGCACACCGGATCAGAAAACGTTCTAATCACGTAACTATTTACGTAGACAAAAAAGAAAGTGATGTTGAAGAAAATCTTAATTAATAGTACATGGGACAAAAAGTAAATCCAATTTCAAATCGGTTGGGGTTTATCAACGGTTGGGACTCGAATTGGTTCGGAGGTGACGATTATGGTGAAAAATTGATCGAAGATCATAAGATACGGGAATATTTAAATGCCCGTTTGGCCAAAGCCAGTATTTCAAAAATAGTTATTGAACGTACTTTGAAGCTTATCACCATAACTGTACACACTTCGCGCCCCGGTATTATTATTGGTAAAGGCGGGCAGGAGGTTGACAAGCTTAAGGAAGAGTTAAAGAAAATTACCAGTAAAGAGGTTCAGATCAACATATTCGAAATTAAACGCCCTGAGCTGGATGCCAGAATTGTTGCCAATAACGTTGCAAGGCAGATAGAAGGTAAAATAGCTTACAGAAGGGCAGTGAAGATGGCCATTGCATCAACCATGAGAATGGGAGCCGAAGGTATTAAGATATTAGTTTCAGGACGTTTGAACGGCGCTGAAATGGCACGTTCGGAAATGTATAAGGATGGTCGTACTCCTTTGCATACTTTGCGTGCTGATATTGATTATGCCCTCGCTGAATCAATGACCAAGACCGGACTTATAGGTGTGAAAGTCTGGATATGTAAAGGTATGGTTTACGGGAATCGTGATCTCTCGCCAAATATTGGCCAGAAACAGGCCAGAGGCGGCAAGGGGTCAGGTAACGGTACAAGGACCAGAAGAAGAAAATAGGGGTTTAACGCTTACAATTATAAATAATGTTACAGCCAAAAAAAGTTAAATTCAGAAGAGTACAGAAAGGCCGGATGAAAGGCAATGCACAAAGGGGAAACCAACTTGCTTTTGGTTCCTTTGGAATTAAAGCATTGGAAGAAGCCTGGATTACCGGTCGTCAGATTGAGGCAGCAAGGGTTGCAGTGACTCGTCACATGCAGAGACAGGGCCAGATCTGGATTAGGATATTTCCCGATAAGCCTATTACCAAAAAACCTGCAGAGGTTCGTATGGGTAAAGGTAAGGGAGCCCCGGAGGCATTTGTTGCCCCGGTTACACCCGGAAGGATTATTATCGAAGCTGATGGTGTGCCTTACGGTATTGCCAAAGAAGCGCTTCGTCTTGCCGCACAGAAATTACCGGTGAGCATGAAGTTAGTTGTAAGAAGGGATTATGTTGAAGAATAAAAAGGTGAAATAATTATGAAGACATCAGAAATTCAGGAGATGACCACAAAGGAAATCGTTGAAAGAATGGAACTGGAAAAAGAGACACTGGTTCGGCTGAGGATGAACCATGCAGTATCACCTTTGGATAATCCTATGAAGATCAAGGAGGCCAAAAAAAATATTGCGCGCCTTAAAACAGTGTACCGTCAAAGGGAGCTAAGTGAAACCCAGAATTAATTCAGCGATGGAAGAGAAAAATGTGAGAAATCTCAGAAAAGAGAGAATAGGTATTGTAGTAAGCAATAAAATGGATAAGACCATAATTGTTGCTGTTAAACGTAAGGTTAAACATCCGATCTACGGTAAATTCGTCAGTAAAACGACTAAGTTTTATGCACACGATGAGAAGGATGATTCCAACATTGGCGATCTGGTTCGTATAATGGAAACCAGGCCACTGAGCAAGAATAAGTGTTGGAGGCTTATTGATATAATTGAAAGGGCGAAATAATTATGATACAACAAGAAACTAGATGTATGGTTGCTGATAACAGCGGAGCTAAAGAGGTTCTGTGCATACGTGTCCTTGGAGGTACAGGGAGAAGATATGCATCTATCGGCGATACAATTGTGGTTACCGTGAAAAGCGCTATACCCGGAAGTGAAGTAAAAAAAGGTACTGTTTCCAAAGCAATTGTTGTTCGTACAAAAAAAGAAATTCGCCGTCCGGATGGGTCATATATTCGTTTTGACGACAATGCTGTTGTACTGCTGAACAACCTTGGTGAAATAAGAGGCACCCGTATATTCGGGCCGGTTTCGCGTGAATTAAGGGATAAGAATATGAAAATTATTTCTCTTGCACCTGAAGTACTGTAAATATTAGTAAAAAGTTTTAAAATGCAGAAAAAGCTACATATAAAGAAAGGTGACACTGTTGTTGTGATTACAGGAAATGACAAAGGCCATAAAGGAAGGGTACTTGAAGTAATAAGAAAGAAAGACAGGGCAATTGTGGAAGGTGTTAACCTGATGAAAAAACATACCAAACCTGATGCAAAGAATCCACAGGGAGGTATTATTGAACAGGAAGCATCTGTGCATATTTCCAATCTGATGGT
>JAAYJR010000081.1 GCA_012522835.1 Bacteroidales bacterium | reverse complement strand
CCAGGGATAAGGCTCTGATAATGGCAGCCTGTTAGTTCAAATCCTATCCATTGCCGTTCGCTTCAGCGAACGGATGCTTATAAATGCAGAGAATCTCATAAATTTGAAATCCCCCATAATCCGTCGGCTCAAGCCGACGGCAAGGGATAAGGCTCTGATAATAGCAGCTGGTTAGTTCAAATCCTATCCATTGCCTATACAAGAATATTTTTACAATACTGCACACATTTAGCTACCTCCTTCCGGGCATCTGAATCTTCCGGAATAGTATATTCCAGCTCAATATCACAATAGATAGGCCATTTATTCTTTTGTATCAGTTTAAGAATATCGGCAACAGGTGTTTCCCCCTTACCCCAGGGCATATTGGCATTAGGAGGATTAGAATCAGGCCCGGTTTTATCTTTTAAATGGACACTGTAAATACGTTCATGCAATTTTTCAATAATCTCATTCGGATGTTTTCCGGTAGATCCGAAAAAGTGGCCGGCATCAAAATTGAGCATATTGTTAGGTGAATAAGCAAGAAACTCCTCGAAATTAAATCCGGGCTCTCCTGGTTGTGCATGATTATGAAAAACAGCATACATATTATGTTTTTCTGCAAATTTACCAAGCCTTTCACAAGCTTCGTGTCCTATTTCATTAGTGACAGCCTTTGCCCCCATCACCTCAGCAGCAATGAATGCATAGTCAATCTCTTCGTCACTCCACCCGGATGGAGAAAATTTCACAGTATGGATATTGATACCAGCCTTGTTAAATTTTTTACGAAGCTCTTTATACTTATCCATTGAGAGAGAGAGACGCCAGCGGCGCTGTTCCTCCTTAGCCTCTTCCAAAGCTTTTTGATAATCTGACTGCTCTTTTTCTGTCAGCTGTGCATTCCGTGGCGGCCGTTCGGGCAATGCGGGGATACCTGCAAACTCTTCGGGAACATTTCCCATAAGTTCGAGGGAGCTTATCCCTCCACTGATACAATAGTCGATTATATCATCAGCGCTGCCCGGCATGCTCCGCCAGCTGTAAGTAATTGCCCCTATATGGACACCCCCGAAATTAGAATCAGGTTTTGAAGGTGAAGATTTTGCACAGGCAAATCCGGCAGGAATCCAGGAAAGAGCCAATGCAGCAGTAGTGGCACTGCCAATAAATTTACGGCGTGAAATGCCATTTTTTGAGTTAAAATTATCCATTTTATCAATTTCTGGTTTATGTACCACTAAATTAATAAGAATAACTGATTAGTAATCCCAATATTCATAAAAAAAAGAACCTGACGTTACCGACAAGTTCCTATTCTAATAAAATATTATCTGTTATTTTTTGCTGTCATCTGCTTCAGCCTCATTTGCACTCTCTGTGTCATCAGCCTCATCCTTATTTGCACTCTTCAAGTCATCTTTCTGCTCTTCAGCTTCATTACTGACAACCTGCTCATTAACAACTTCATCAGCAGGAGTTTCAGCAGTTTCACTCACTTCTGTCTGGGCAGGAGTCTGGACTGCTTCACTTTCGGCGACTGCACTCTTTGATGTTTTTTCCTTTGTGCTCTTAGGTTTATCTTCAGCTGTAGCCAGCTGTTTTTTAGCACCACCACGACGTGATCTTTTACGTTTTGGCTTTTCTGCCTCAGTTTTAGAGGCAAGCATAGCTTCATTGTAGTCAACCAGCTCTATAATGCACATTTCTGCATTATCACCCAGTCTGTTTCCCGTTCTCAGGATACGGGTATACCCACCCGGACGGTCAGCAATTTTGGTCGCAATATCTCTGAACAGTTCAGAAACCGCTTCTTTATTCTGGAGGTGGCTGAACACCACTCTGCGTGAATGGGTAGTATCCTCTTTAGCCCTGGTGATCAATGGCTCTACATATGTCCGCAGCGCTTTTGCCTTTGCAAGGGTTGTAGTTATTCTTTTGCTTTCAATAAGTGAACTCGCCATATTTGACAACATGGCTTTGCGGTGCGAACTGGTCCGGCCTAAATGATTAAATTTTTTATTATGTCTCATTACCTATTATTCCTTGTCAAGTTTAAACTTACTAATATCCATACCAAAACTAAGTCCCATATTATCAAGAAGGTCATCAAGTTCGGTAAGAGATTTTTTACCAAAATTCCTAAATTTTAACAGATCATTCCTGTTATATGTCACCAAATCGCCCAGAGTATCGACATCAGCAGCTTTCAGGCAATTCAGTGCCCTTACTGAAAGATCCAGGTCAACCAATTTGGTTTTCAACAACTGACGCATGTGCAGTACCTCTTCATCAAACTCTTCATTAGCAAACTTCTCATCTGAATCGAGTGTGATCTTTTCATCTGAGAAGAGCATGAAGTGATAAATTAGTATTTTTGCAGCCTCCTTAAGTGCATCCTGAGGAAGAATTGAACCATCGGTTGTGATTTCAAGGATCAGTTTTTCATAGTCTGTCTTCTGTTCAACACGATAATTCTCAACTGAATATTTAACTCTTTTTATTGGAGTAAATATCGAATCTACAGGAATAACACCGAACTCAGCCTCTGCCGGTTTATTTTCCACAGCAGGCACATAACCCCGGCCTTTATTGATAGTCAGTTCCATTTGAAGTCTGACATCCGGTTCCATCCGGCAAATAACCATTTCAGGGTTCAACACACTGAAACCTGTCATAAATTGATTAATATCACCTGCCTTGAAAACCTCTTGTCCGGTAATAGAAATAATTACCTTCTCACTGTCAAAATCATCAACTTCGTTTTTCAAACGGATCTGTTTCAGATTCAGTATTATATCGGTTACATCTTCAATAACACCTTTTATTGTTGAAAACTCATGATCCACACCATCAATTTTTATAGTAGTGATGGAATACCCTTCCAGCGATGACAACAATATACGGCGAAGCGCATTACCAATTGTAATACCATAACCAGGTTCCAGGGGACGAAATTCGAATTTACCGAATTTATCCTCAGATTCGATCATTATAACTTTGTCGGGCTTCTGAAATGCTAATATTGCCATAATATCCTTAGTAAAATTTAATTTTTTGAGTACAACTCAACAATAAGTTGTTCTTTAATATTTTCAGGAATTTCTTCACGTTCGGGGCGGTTCAGGAATTTTCCTGCGAACAGGTTACTATCCCATTCCAGCCATCCGTACTGTGAGCTCCTGCGAGAAAGCAGGGAGTCAGTAATTGCTTCCAGTGATTTTGATCTTTCTC
The DNA here is from genome assembly GCA_012522835.1 of Bacteroidales bacterium. Taxonomy (GTDB): domain Bacteria; phylum Bacteroidota; class Bacteroidia; order Bacteroidales; family Prolixibacteraceae; genus JAAYJR01. The sequence continues at coordinate 3,217 of JAAYJR010000081.1, read as the reverse complement.
TCACTCCGACTATATCACCGGGTTTAAGAAGATATGAAGGGATATTGACAACTTTATCATTTACCACAATATGTTTATGTGTAACAAGTTGTCTGGCGGCATCACGTGTTCTTGCAATACCCAGCCTGAAAACTACATTGTCGAGCCGTGATTCCAGCAACTGAAGCAAAACTTCACCTGTAATACCTTTTGAAGATGTAGCTTTCTCAAACAATTTACGAAATTGTCTTTCAAGAATTCCGTAAGTATATTTAGCTTTTTGTTTCTCACTTAATTGCTGCCCGTATTCTGATTTTTTTCTCCTTCTTGACGACATTCCGTGCATTCCGGGAGGATAGTTCTTATGTTCAAAAACTTTATCCGGCCCAAAAATAGGTTCACCGAATTTACGCGCTATTTTTGATTTTGGTCCTCTGTATCTAGCCATTACCTTTTCATTTATAAATTATACACGTCTTCTTTTGGGAGGCCTGCACCCATTATGTGGCAGAGGTGTGATATCAATAATTTCAGTAACCTGAAGTCCCACATTAGCCAGGGACCTTATTGCTGATTCACGACCGTTACCCGGCCCTTTAACGAACACCTTAACTTTACGGAGGCCAAGGTCATATGCAGTTTTTCCACACTCTTCAGATGCAACCTGTGCAGCATATGGAGTATTCTTTTTTGAACCGCGGAATCCTTTTTTACCGGCTGACGACCAGGAGATAACCTCTCCATTCATATTTGTAAGCGTAACAATAATGTTATTAAAAGAAGAGTGCACATGAGCCATTCCGTTGGCTTCAATAACCACCACTCTTTTTTTGCTTGTTCCAGTTTTCTTTGCCATAATTCAAAATACTTATTTAGTCGCCATTTTTTTGTTGGCCACTGTTTTTCTTTTTCCTTTACGGGTGCGTGCATTATTCTTTGTGCTCTGGCCCCTTACCGGCAAGCCGATACGATGGCGGATGCCACGATAACTTCCGATATCCATCAATCGCTTGATGTTCATCTGAACCTCTGAACGCAATTCACCTTCCACTTTAAAACTATCGTTGATCACTTTACGGATCTTTCCAAACTGATCGTCAGTCCAGTCTTGCACTTTCAGGTCCCTGTCAACTCCGGCATCTTTAAGAATACTGTTTGCCCTGCTGCGGCCAATGCCATATATGTAAGTGAGGGCAATCTCACCTCTTTTGTTGTTAGGAATATCAACACCTACTATACGCGCCATAAAAAGTTAATTTTTCATTTGTTTTAATTTTCTACTTTATAAGGGAAAATTTCAAGCTGCCTGTACTGTCCAGGAAGGCTTGTCATTAAGCATAAGACTGAATCAAACCTGATCTTCGAATCATGCTTCCCGTTTTAACACTATCCCTGACGTTGTTTAAACTTAGGGTTCTTTTTATTAATAACATATAAGCGTCCTTTCCTGCGTACAATTTTACACTCTGCACTACGCTTTTTTACCGATACCCGGGTTTTCATTTCTTATAATTGTTTAATTTTTGTATCTGAATGTTATCCTTCCTTTTGTTAGATCATAAGGAGACATTTCAACTTTCACTTTATCTCCTGGTAAAATTTTGATATAATGCATTCGCATCTTTCCCGAAATATGAGCAGTAATAATATGCCCGTTTTCAAGTTCAACGCGAAACATCGCATTTGATAAAGATTCAATTATTGTTCCATCCTGTTCAATTGAAGGCTGTTTTGCCATACATATAAAATTTTAAAATCCACCTCCGGCACGACCTTTAATGCGGCCGGATTTTGTTAACCCATCATAATGCCTCATCAACAAATGACTTTCTATTTGTTGCAGCGTATCCAGGACCACCCCCACAAGGATGAGCAATGAAGTTCCCCCGTAAAAATAGGCGAACGACTGGTTAATTCCCATAAGCATGGCAAATGCCGGCAAAATGGTAATTAATCCAAGAAATATAGATCCCGGCAGGGTTATCCTCGACATAATAGTATCAAGAAACTCAACTGTTCTTTTCCCCGGTTTTACTCCCGGTATAAATCCCCCGTTCTTTTTCATATCCTCAGCCATCTGAGTGGGGTTAATAGTGATTGCAGTATAAAAATAGGTAAAAGCAACCACAAGTAAAAACTGAATAAAATTATACCAAAATCCTGTGATGTTTGATAAAGCAGCCGCCACACCACTAAGATTTTCTGAATTTGCCATCCCTACAAGAGTGATCGGGACCATCATAATAGCCTGGGCAAATATGATAGGCATAACCCCTGCTGCGTTTACCTTAAGGGGAATATACTGCCTCACACCGCCATATTGTTTGTTGCCCACTATCCTCTTTGCATATTGCACAGGAATTCGTCTCGTACCCTGAACAAGCAAAATTGATGCCATAAACACCAGGAAAAGAATAACAAATTCTACCAGAAACATAACAAGTCCTCCTCCCTGCTGGTTGATCCGGGATGCAAACTCCTGGACAACTGACTGGGGAAGTCTTGCAATGATACCTATCATTATAATAAGCGAAATTCCATTTCCAATACCTTTATCTGTAATACGTTCGCCGAGCCACATAACAAACATTGAACCGGCAGTAAGAATAATAACTGACGAAACCGTAAACATAGCTCCTTTCATTGCAAAAGCAGTATCAGGAAGCTGATAATGTAAATTTGTCAGGTAGGCAGGTGACTGAAAAATAAGAATAACCACAGTAAGGTAACGGGTTATCTGGTTAATTTTTCTTCTCCCCGACTCACCCTCTTTCTGCAGTCTTTGAAAATAGGGAACTGCAATCCCCAGCAACTGTATAACGATTGAGGCGGTGATATAGGGCATAATACCCAGGGCAAAAATAGATGCCTGTGAAAATGCACCTCCCGAAAACATGTCAATAAGTCCCAACAGCCCGTCTGCAGTCTGGTTTTTCAGGTTTTGCTGCTGTGCGGGGTCAACCCCGGGGAGTGAGACAAAAGAACCTAACCTGTATATCAGAATAAAGAATAGCGTTGTTCCGATACGCATCCTTAAATCCTCAATCTTGTAAATATTTTTTAAGGTCTCAATAAATCGTTTCATCTGTATTGTTTATTCATGGTCATTTCAAACCACGTATTACAGTATTTCAGTATTACCTTCTAATTTTTCAATTGCTTCTTTGGCGCTTTTAGAGAAAGCGTTTGCTTTCACATCTAATTTACGCGACAGAGATCCTCCCCCAAGTATTTTAAT
>JAAYJR010000364.1 GCA_012522835.1 Bacteroidales bacterium | reverse complement strand
CAGTAATAAATTCCTCAATTCAGAGGATTCAGGCAAGGCAAAGTGGATCTGGTATCCTGGAGATTTTGATATCTGGCTTCATACCCTTGTCGGGGGCAGGCGACAGGAACGAGCCCAGCCATACCCTCCCTTCTGGAGGGTGGATGCTCCTTATGCACTGGTTAAGTTTGATAAGGTATATGAACTGGAAAAGCCTGAGACTATTAAAATTTTTGCCGACGGGCGCTATCATGTACGAATAGACGGCAGAGTGGCATACGGGTTTGACCCTGTAAGCTTTGAATTGCCTGCCGGAAAGCACAGGCTGAACTTTCTGGTTGAGAATTATGAGACATTCCCGTCACTGCTGGTGCAGGGAAAGACTGTCTTTACAGATGAGAGCTGGCAGGTGACAAATCAAAACCTGAAATTTTATGATGCTGCTTCAGGTAAATTCAGTGATCCTTCTGAGCCTCCTTCAACTTTTTCACTTGAATATACTCCAGTTGCAGCTACTGTTGTGCAAAATGACAGGAATAGCCAGCTGATTGATTTCGGTAAAGAAACGTTTGGAAAAGTAATTGTGGAAAGGCTGTCCGGGAAAGGCATGCTGACCCTGTACTACGGTGAAACCCAGCAGGAGGCTCTGGCTATGGCGGAGGCAGAGACATATGATTTTATCAATGTCGACAGAACCGGCCCGGTTAATCATACTACTGAGACAAGAGCTTTCAGGTATATTTATGCAGTTAAGGAGGGGAATATCAGTTTCGACAAAATTTCTGCGCTGTATGAGTACCTGCCTGTTGAATACAGGGGTGATTTTGAATGTTCTGACGATCTTTTAAATAAAATATATGAGGTTTCACTTTATACGTTGCACCTTAACACCAGGGAGTTTCACCTTGACGGAATAAAGCGCGACCGGTGGATATGGAGTGGTGATGCTTATCAGAGTTATCTGATGAATTTCTACACCTTCTTTGATGAAGATGTAAACAAACGTACATTATATGCTCTCCGGGGGCATGATCCTGTTGAAACGCACATTAATACTATTCTTGACTATTCATTTTACTGGATGATGGGCATCTATGACCACTTCTTTTATACAGGCGACACCGCTTTTGTGGAGCAAATCTATCCGAGAATGAAAACAATGCTGGAATTTTGTCTGGGCAGGACTAATGATAACGGATTCGTGGAAGGTTTGCCGGGTGACTGGGTATTTATTGACTGGGCTGATATAGAAAAGACCGGGGAGGTTAGTTTTGAACAGCTTCTTCTGGCAAGGAGCCTTGAGGCTGTTGCTCTTTGTGCCGGTTTAGCAGGGGATGATGAATATGCGGTAAGGTGTAAAAGACTGTCTGAAAGTTTAAGGAAAAAGGTCTTCGATACATTCTGGAGTAATGAGAAAAATGCTTTTGTACATAACAGGACTGACGGAGTTTTATCCAATACCGTTACACGTTATGCCAATATGTTCTCTATCCTTTTCGGATATGCTGATGATGATAAGAAGCAGAAGATTCGTGATAATGTGATCCTGAATGATGATATCCTCAAGATCACAACTCCTTACATGAAATTCTATGAACTGGCGTCACTTTGTGAGATAGGCGAGGAAGAGAAAGCTATTCAGTTTGTCAGGGACTACTGGGGAGGGATGTTAGAGCTGGGGGCAACCTCCATTTGGGAGGCATATGACCCTGAACAGTCGGGAGACGAGCACTATGCAATGTATAACCGTCCTTTTGGCAAGAGCCTTTGTCATGCCTGGGGAGCTAATCCTGTTTATCTCTTTGGTAAATACCTGATGGGGGTGAAACCAACTGCCCCTGGTTATAAATCGTATATTATTGAGCCCTCACTGGCAGGATTGCAGTGGATGAAGGGAAAAGTACCCACGCCGAACGGCGATATAGAATTTTTTATGGATCAGAAGGAGATCATAATAAAGACCGTACAGGGTGAAGGTATCCTGAGAATTATAAGTAAACGGCAGCCAAAGGCTGACAAAGGTGTGCAGATTGTAAGCAGGGGTAATAATGCTTATGATATTATACTTGATCAGCCTTCAGCTACATATAATGTGAAGTATTGGTAATGATGCTTTTCAGGGGTGGTGCATACCTGAGTTTAATCAGGCATGCATTCCCCCGTCCATCAATATATTTTCCCCGTTTATGTAAGCTCCGGCATCTGAGGCCAGCAGCACCATCACTCCTTTTATGTCATCATTGTTTGCCATCCTGCCAACAGGTACTTTTTTACAGTAATTTTCAAGGAATCGTTCGGGCTGGTGGTTGAAAAATCCGCCAGGACTCACACTATTTACTCTGATCTTCTTATCTGCCAGAACCCTTGCCAGGTAACGGGTGAGGTTTATGATGCCTGCCCTGTGGAAAAAGTAATCCGGTGAAGGAGTGCCCATATCGGTTCCCTCATAATTTGAGAGGTCAGGACCGTACATTCCCATCATCGAACTGATATTGATTATGCTTCCTCCTCCGCTCTCTCCCATGAGATTGCCCATTTCCCGCACAATATCCATCATTCCTGTGGCATTAACCCGCATAGACTCGGCGAAGTTTTCTATTGGCGCATCATAACCCTTCATAGGCCGGGCAACTGAGTTATTGACAAAAACATCGAGCCGGCCGAAATGCTTTTTGATCTCTTCTTTTAGAGTCAGCACTGAATCATGGTCTGCCTGGTCAACCTTCAGAGCATAGACATCATAACCCCTGGATCTGAAATCAGCAGCAACTTTTTGTCCGTTTTCCAGGTTCCGGGAGGCTGTTATAACTGTTCCGCCTGCCTCTGCAAGACCCTCCACAATGCACTTCCCGTAAAGACCGGCTCCTCCTGTTACAAGAATAATTTTTCCATCAAGGTTTAATAAATCTTTGACATTCATAATATATATTTTTTAGCAGATTAAAAATTAATAGTTCTGCCGCCGTTTTTGAAGCTCTCGTCAGCTGCTATTACAGTCTGAATTATATTAAAAGTCTTGTCAAATGAGAGGCGGGGTTTACCCTCATTTACTGACCTGACAAATTCAATTATATTATCCCTGAACATAGAGTATGAATTTTTAATATCGATCAGTTTCCAACCTGTTTGTCCGAATAGTGACAACTGAAATACAGATGTAATATCCCTGAAGAGATGCACTACAGCCTCCATACCTGACTCAAACTCAATATGCACTATATCTTTATCTTGTTTCCCAATATGCTTCACAGCAACAGGTTTGGGGTCGTCCAGCAATGCAAACAGGGCCTCAAGCAGATGCACACCATACTTTTTCCAGTCTTTTTTTCCCACTGCTGTGGCCAGCTCAAGTTGCCCCAAAGATGAGAGATCCTGCTTTGCTGTGCGGCACTCATTTGCGTAACGCATTGAGGAACATGACATAATAAATTTACCACTTGCTGCGTGATCCGAAAAATATTTGAGGTCTTCGCGCGTATACGCAAGAGGTTTATCAATAAATATTGGTAATCCCGCTTCGATAAATGGCTTCGACATGGCAACATGGTTCTCCGGATCGTCCCTGGCCAGGATGACTGCATCAACAAGTGATGTCATATCCTCCAGATTAGTGACAATACTTTCTATTCCTGCTGTTTTTGCTATGCTCCCGGAGATATGCCTTTCCTGGGTCCATATAGTTGTCACTTTTGCCCCGGTAATTCCCAGTGTATCACTATTGGCTTCCAGGTAGTTAGTGACAGCAGGGTATCCTGTTTTTGTTATTTCCCCCCCATCAAAAGATCCATTAATTATTGAAGACCATGAGTAGGGGTGTGCATTCCCCGGACTCATTCCTATCATTCCTATTCTGATCATATTTTATATATTTTATTGAAACTTCTTAACATTATTATCTGACAGCCATCTATCTTTTCCAAAAAAATCTTCATTTCGCCAGCTCCCGTCATCCGGAGTGTTATTCCATAAGTCGAGGCCGGTAAATATCTGCTCAGGGTCATTCCTCTTTCCAAATTTTTCCGGCAGGGGCTTATGAGCTGCCGGCGAACCATATGCAAGGGAATCAGAAGGGATATCCTTCATTACCAGAGCTCCGGCACCTACAAAGACATTATCGCCAATAGTTACTCCCGGTCCGATAGTGGCACCTCCACCTATTACCACATTGTTGCCTATTGAAACACCGGCAATGCCCGGTTTACGCATTGGCATCCTGTCATTCAGTATAGTAACTCCGGGTCCGATAAATGATAACTCTCCTATGACAGTACGACTGGGAATATATACATGTGCCATTATTTTAACCCCTTTCCCGATAGTTATTTTTCCTTCCAGGGTACATCCGTGCAGAATAACAACTCTGTCGCCAATTATACACTCAGCCCTGATAGTTACATTATGTCCGCATGTGAACCTTTTGCCGACCACTGTATCTGAATATACAACTGTGCCACTGTGAATACGAGCCATATCACCAATAATGGCCGGTATAGACCAATCCTTATATTTATAACCCAGAATGACATTGGGGGCAATTTCGCATTTATCACCAATTGTGCAGTTGCGCATTTCTGAAAAGTTGTCCATTATAATTTTGTTTTGATTGACCGGTAAATAGTTAACTGTTCTGACTTGTTATTTATTTTGCAAACTGGTTGATTTTACTTATCGCTATCCTGGCACACTCATCTCCAGCAGGAGTTTTATAGGGTGGGGTGAAGATCTTTTTATATTCTGATAGCTCTCCGGCAAGGCCAGCAGGTGATCTAATTATGGTTCCGTATCTGTAGGCTCCAGACATATATTCACGGTCACCTGCACCTTTGCCATCAGGAATATAACCTGCTCTGCCGTCAGTATATCCGCAGGTCATGATGCATGGCAGAAAAGCCTCTTTCTTAATTTTTAACCCTGTTTCGACAAATGGTTCAAACGGTAATCCCACAAACCCCACGTCTCCAATCCTGGCTACGACAATCTCGACAGGAAGATATTCAGGCAGGTTATTCAGGTTATTTGTTTGGTGCTGTTCCATTGCCCATTCATACCATGGGCGCACAAGCTCTACCAGCTTTGCTCTGTAGGGTGGGGTCAGAGCAAGGGGAAAATTCATGCCGACACAAATGACTGTGTTTTCATCTCCTTCATTTCCTCTCCTTACAAAATCATCAATTACCTCAAGGTCTCTCTTTAAAACAGTTTCAGACGGCAGTTCAGCCAATGGAATATGCACCGGCTCCCTGCTCCATTCAATACCTGTACGTTTTGAAGGTGTCAGTGACTCCGTGGCTGTTATGAATGTTTTTCCAAGGTATCTGCCTAGTTGTTCTGCTTCCTCAAATGTGCCTGAAAGCATATACTTTGCATTGATATTACCTGCACAACCCTGGACAAATGCAACAGGAATATTTCCCAGACGGGAAGAGAGCATTTCACAGGCAGCCTGGGGAAATTGTCCGTAGCTTATTAATTTCTCAGGATTATAAGCTGCAACCGGGTGGCCGGTAAAAGAGGTAAGTGCCGCAACAGGTTTGCCGCTGCTGTTCTTAAAGACAACAACAATGGCTTCCGGATCAATGACTCCGTGGTATCCTTCACCGGCAATACCAAGGCGGTCTTCTTCCCTCATAAAATAAGTTGTGCCATCGGGACGGATTCCTTTTCTGTTATAAGTAATCCTGTTTTCTTCAGCTTTACCCCACTCAACAGATACCGGCACTAAATTATTTTTAACATGATTGGCGGCTTTTACCAGTCCTGAAAGAAATTCACGTCCAAGTTTCCATGACAGCAATTCATAATCTTCTTTTATTTTGCTTTCTCCATCAGAGACATCAATAAAAGGAATAGTATGGTTATGTGATGAATTTGTTATAATATCTCTTTCGGGCATATCTAATATATCTGAAAGTTTCTGCACGCAGATTTCGTGTAACAGATCCCTCTCTACCCCGAGGGGCGAGGTTAGCAAACAAAGCTTTTTATTGTAATGGTGAAATAGTAACAATGTGCTCTTCAGGTCTCCGTGGACCTCTTCAATCCTGTGTCCGGTCCTTGTATGTCCGCTAGGGGTACCTTCCTCCGGCGTGATTGAAAATGTATATGCAGCTACTTCCGTATAACCAACTTGTGCTGCCAGCCTGAGGCAGGTTGTAGTTATAATTAAAAGTATCAGGTATCTTGTTTTTAGCATTTTTGAACTTTTTTGATATTATTGTTCCTGGTTATTTACCTTATTATTTGTTGAATTTGAATGAATAGAGATTTGCATCCCTGAGAAAAATTCTGAGTTTAACTGGTTTAGAGTTCAGCTGTTTCAATCCGGCTTTCTCATTCCACCTAACCACTCTTTTTATTTCATTGCCGATAATTATTTGTGATTCTTCAAGAGTATAACCAGGAAGAGGATTTCCCTTTTCATCCTGGATCTCTATTTTAATTTCACCGGCAGCTGATGTTGAGTAATTTATCTCCAGCTCTTTCCCTGAGAAGATAAATGGTTTGGTTATCAATTCCCCTCCGTCATATCCTGCATACAGGGAAGCAAATCCGTCTATTCTCATCGAGTACCTTTTAATATGGGCTGTGGGTTGTGCATAATTTTCATTTACATATAGCGACATCTCTGTATCGCTTGTCTGTACCACATTAAGAGCCGGATAATTTGACCTCGATACCCAGTTTTGCATTCCGATTCCCGGCCTCACATAAGATTCCATAAATGTGCGGTCATAGTTATTGCCACCTCTGCTGGTCATAAGCACTGCATCGGAGCAGTCTTTAAAATAGTTTGGATTGACATTTATCTTTTTTGCCTCTTCTTCGGTAATAACCTGCCGGTCAGGCATAAACCTCGCCCCTATGGCAACATAGATTTGCAGAGCCCTGTAATACGGGCTTGTCTGTTGTGTGTAAAGATGCTCAAGGGGAGTATCCCCGAAGTTCATTTGCTCTTTAGCTGTCCAGTTAATAAAATCATCAGACGTTGTCCGGCCGACACTTCTGAAACCCGAATATCCATCTCCTGTCCACGTCCTGAAATAGCATAAGTATTTTTTTTCTGAATCCGACCAGAATGCTACATTTTGCGAGTCAAAAATCCCGTCAGTAAAAACAGCTTCTTCTCTGATCTTTTTCCAGTGTATACCATCAGGCGATGTAAATGCTATCAGTCCGCTGCTTTTAGTGCCTCCCAGTGCCTTATATTTTTCATCAGGCCGGCAATAGGGATTTTTATCCAAAAACGGGCTGAAGTTATGTGTTACCGGAGCAGCATTAGCCATTATCACATTGTTATTACTGGTGCCATGCACTTCGAATATGCCCAGGTCTGGTTTCTTCCAGTTTGTACCGTCTTTTGACTCGGCATAGCAGGTAACCTCCATTTTATTTCCGTCTTTTCCTGCTTCACGCACGCCCCTGTAGTAAAGGCGATAGAGGCCTTCATCTTTTATTACTGTGCAATATGCACTGAAAGGGCCTTCCCATGGCTGGTCAAAATAGAGAACCGGGCCTTCGCAATAGGGATGGTGTAAAATCAATTCTGAGTTGTCCATCTTTTCTATCAGATAGTGATCCAGGAACAGTTCCCTGTTGTCGCCAATTGAAATAATTGATTGGCTGTATTGCCTGAGAGGGACAAGCAATAATATTATTAAAAGAGATGTAAGGCAAGGTGTTTTCATAAATATAACATTTTTAAAATTAAAATTTTATTATTTAAATCCGTTCGCTGAAGCGAACGGCAAGGGATAAGGCAATGAACAAATTACTGCTACATCAATAAATCCGTTCACTGAAGTGAACGGCAAGGGATAAGGCATTGAACCACTAACTGCAACATCTGGCCATATCCCTTGCCGCCGGCTTCCTATGAAACAATAAGGCAATGAACAATCAGGCTGCCTTTATCAGAGCCTTATTCATTGCCGTCGGCTTAAGCCGACGGATCAATACAGCACCGAACCCTCATCTCTGCCTTATCTCTTGCCGCCGGCTTCAGCCGGCGGATTGATTCATACTATTGTTATAAACCATTTCAATTCAATCCGTCAAATATACTTTTTTCTTTTTCCGGCACCTCCACATATGACTTGACCAGATGCAGGGGAGTGTGCCTTACAAAATGTATTCCCTGACTCTGAAAGCATCTGAGTGCACGGTTAGCCCACTCACTGACTGTTTCTCCATGGCCCTCGAGGGGAATTTCGAGAACAGATTCATATTTATAAGTAGCAGGGAATGCTGGTGTGGCATAGGTATATAATTTTTCAGGCTGATACGGCTTGAGTCCTAACCGGGTAAGTTCCGGATACTGGTCCGGTTCACCCGAATCATAAAAAGCCATAAATCCTGATCTGCCTGCAACTTTATGTCCCGGTTTATCATACTCCCCGTATATCGGATCATGAGTGATCACAACATCAGGCCTGTATGCTCTTATCACCGCGACCATGTGGCGCTTTACCTCATCGTAGCCTTTCCAGAGCCTCAGGTTAATATGAAAGCTTGTGGCGCCGCTGTTTCCTGTATCAAACTCATCGAAGTGCATTGTTGTCTTAACTCCCATAAGGTGGTGGCTCCTGTCGCATTCGTAGTCATAGTATTCGCCTTTATACTCATTCGAATGGGTATCCCTGGTAATATGAACTGCTGCAATATCTTTGTTTTCAATTTTGCTAAGGTATGTCATTAAAAATCCGTGTTGAATCGGACTATCATCTCCATGAGCAGAAAATATCAGAAGGTCCAGGTTTTTATCGATACCATTCACCTTTTTCCATGTTTTTGAATTATCAGTGGTTTTAAGAATATTACCTCTAGCACCTGCGATCAAACCGTATCCCTTATTATTGAACCAGGCGCTGTAAAGCTGATCGTTATTTGGCACTTTCAGCAGGCTCCAGCTTTCCCCGCCGTTATCTGTTTTCATAATCCTGGTTCCAAGTCCCCCGAGTGCATATCCGTTGTTTTCATCGATAAAGAAAATTTTTCTGAGATCCATCAGTTCTCTCAGTTTTTCGTCAAACTCAGTTGCCTGTGGCTCCCATGTCATTCCTCTGTCCTTCGATGCCAGGATAGTACCATTTTGTCCGGCTATCCAGCCCTTATCTCCGATAAAGGTGATATCTCTGTAAAATGACCTGAAATCATAAAACTTTCTGTCTGCTTCGGCATCTGTCTTTTCCCAGGTAAATCCACCGTCTGTTGTTTTCAGCACCGTTTCGGATTCACCTACCAGAAATCCGTTGAGTTTATCAAAAAAGTATATGCCGTTAAGCCATTTTATTGTCCCTGTAGTTGGGATATGGCTCCACAATTTTCCCCCGTTTTCTGTACGCAGAAGAAGTCCGCCTTCGCCAACAGCCCATCCATGGTTTCTATCTGCGAAAAATATTCCGAATAGATATGTTCCTCTTTTAGCAAACTGAATTTCCCATTTAACACCGCCATCTGTGGTGTGCAGTATAATACCATCACCACCTCTTTCATCATGACTCATAGTTTCGTTTGTTTCAGCGCTCCTGATCCTTCCGCCTGCTATCCAACCTTCATTTTCATCAATAAAAAATATTTCTGAAAGGCTGCTGTCTGTAAGCTTTTCATGTTTCTTCCAGGTTTCACCTCCGTCTGATGTGGAGAGTATCAGTCCCATTGCCCCGACTGCAAATCCCTTTCGTTCGTTAATAAAACAGAGGTTATGAACGGGGTAGTTATCGTTAGGCAGGTCGAGAGAGTTGATATATAATTCTTTTTCTTCTGCAATTCCTGTCTCCTGATCCAGTAAATCCATTTCATATTTAACTTTTTCAGTATTTCCGGAATTTATTCCCTTCCTGACTGATCTCAGTTTACTGTTGAATGATTTTAACTCTTCATCACTTAATCCCTGCAATGTTTTTATGTTGTTCTCCAGTTTTTGTGCCTCAGCTTCCAGCGTACTTTTTACAAACCTTTCATAATTGATATTTACGGAGTTTACTGTGCCTGTTTTATCAGGGTTCTTTTCATCCTTGAGAGTTGGGTACCATGCCTGGATTTTTGAAAAGCCTTCAACAGTGTTTCCTTCTTCAAATGGTATATTATAAAAAACATTCATTCTCCATTTACTGCCACAATTATATGGTATGTGCAGGTTACTTACTGGAATTGTAAGTTCAATTCCCCAGTTTTTATCTGTTTTAAATATATCGTATTTAATTGCCGGATTCCAGTTTTTATCAGGCTTTCCGTGCGAATCAAATCTTATCTTAGTAAACCTTCCTGTGAAATCCATTGTCAGAAAATAGAAGTCCTGGTGGACAGCATCACCATTTTCGCTGCTCGGCTGAAAAGTTATCCAGAATGACTTTACAGTCTCGAGCGACAAGTCCCTATAGACTCCGTCCAGTCCCTGAACCTGTCTTTTCATTCCTCCCCCCTCAGCATCATCTCCAGTCTCGCTCTCTTCTTCAGGAAAGGGATCAGGAGATTCAAGCAGGAAGTAGATATTGTTATTGTCATATCCAAACCTTGCCCGGGCACTCTTCTCTTTCAGTAATTCGGTCGACTTATTATCATATGCAAGCTCCATTACTTTACAGTTATTCCAAACATTATCACGTCTGTTGTTCTTTTTAGGCGGAGTAACCAGTTTAGCAGCCTCCGATGAAGGTTTTTCAATATTTTTCAGACTGGGAATTATATCCGGCCAAAAATCTTCCCTGGGCCAGTAATAACCAACCATACGCGGATTTCTTACTTTAACATTTTGCACAACAGATAATCCGGTCATAGAGGAGCTTATCGAATTTATTGCAGCTTTAGCCCTGTTGAATGTGGGATTCCATGTCCACCCCGGATCAGAGTATATATCCAGTCCGGCGTAAGGGATGGCCATCTCAACCATATAACTGTTATTATTTTTAATTGTCTTTACTATACTGTTTGAATTCCAGTTAGTAAAGAAATAACCTGTATGATAAGGATCATAATATGCATCCCAGACAGTTCCCTCAGGATTAACAGCTATTG
>JAAYJR010000260.1 GCA_012522835.1 Bacteroidales bacterium | reverse complement strand
GTGATGGGGTAAATAAAAAAATGTCAGTAACGGTTTATAACGGTACCACCAACCGTATTCAAATGATACCATAAAAAAACCAATTTGATGCAAGAAAACCGCAGAAACTATATAAAATAAATTATGATTTATTATTTTTATTAAAAGACAAAAGAATAAATAATGGAAGAATTATTAAATTATAATCCTGTTTTATTAGCATTAATAGCTACATTATTTACATGGTTTGTTACAGCAGCTGGCTCATCAATGGTTTTCTTTTTCAAATCAATTAACAAGAAAATTCTTAATTCAATGCTTGGATTTGCAGCAGGTGTTATGATTGCAGCAAGTTTTTGGTCGTTGCTAAAACCTGCAATCGAAATGGCTGAAGAAAATGGAACATTAGCATGGTTCCCTGCATTAGCAGGGTTTTTATCAGGTGGCGCATTTTTATTAATTGTAGATAATATTTTACCTCATTTACACATGGGATTATCAACTGATAAGGCAGAAGGTATAAAGACTCCATGGCAAAGAAGTATTCTTTTAGTACTTGCAATTACACTTCATAATGTTCCGGAAGGATTGGCGGTAGGTGTAGCTTTTGGAGCATTAGCCAATAACCCTGATATTGGAATGCTTTCAGGAGCCGTTGCTTTAGCAATTGGAATTGGATTGCAAAATTTTCCGGAAGGAGCTGCAGTTTCAATACCATTACGCAGAGAGGGTTTCTCAAGATTACATGCATTTAATTGTGGTCAAATATCTGGAATAGTTGAACCTATTGCTGGAGTTATCGGGGCATACCTTGTGATGACAATTACGCCATTGCTTCCCTATGCCTTATCATTTGCAGCAGGAGCAATGATTTTTGTTGTTGTTGAAGAATTGATACCTGAATCTCAAACTGGAAATGAAACAGATTATTCTACAATTGGTGCTATGTTAGGTTTTGCAACAATGATGTTCTTAGATGTTGCACTTGGCTAAAACATGAATGCACTACACTCAATAAATGACTCTGAGTGGTCTGCAAGCCCCAGATATGAGTTGATATGTTGGCGGATTTCAACTTGGAAACTAAGCGTTTAATAAAAGAACCCTGAATTGGGCTTCAACATTTGACCATGACAAACAAAAGTATTAATTCAGTCAACGGGTTAATAATACTAATTCAAAAAAAGCAGCCAATATTTTGATTGTCTTTTCAATATTTAAATTTGATTGAAATAATTCGTTAAAAAGCTGAAATAAATCCAACGCTGAATTTATTTATTGGATTGTCGCTGCGGGTAAAATTGAGAGTGTATTCAGCCGCCAGTCGAACATTCCGGCGCAAAAAATAACCTGCATGAAATGTAGCTGACTGATAGTCGGCTAAATTGAAATCAGATTCCACCCAGTTGTACAATCCCAGCAGGTACCAGTCGCTTTGGTCGCCATTTGGACTAAAAATAAGTTCAGCCATTGCTCCGTCGGTACTTATATCGGACATGCTTTGTGCTGTACTCATGTTATAAAAAACTTCCGAATCGTTTCGGTGCAGGTACTGCACATTAAGTATCCATTTGTCGGTGGGAGTAAATGAAATATCGGGTCCCCATATAAAAACTTCGTTTGTGATGTCGCTCACAATATTATTTTCCAGCGCCTCTTTTCCTGTATATATAAAGGCACCAGCGGTTAAAATATCTCCGATTCCCTGTGATAATTTTGCCAGTACATTTTTATACTTGTCTTTGTCAAAAACCCGGTTGCGGGCTTCAACAATTCCATTGCCGTTTATTATTTCCACTGTAATTCCGGTCCCGGAGTCCAGTCCCAACGTAAGCATCACACCTTTATCGTATTTCATGTCAATTCCCGAGGTTCCGATTTGCGAAGTGTAAAGCGCATAATCCTCGAGCGAAAGCCGCAGTTCCCGTTTGAAAAGCGGATCAGAAACCTGGAACTGACCAAGATAAACATCAAAATCAATGTTAAATAAATTGTTATACATCAAAAAAGCGTCTTCCACACCGGCCACCTTGCCGCGTTCGCTAAAATAAAAATAGAAGTAGTAGGAGAGCTGATCCGAAATTTCTCCGCCCGACATAAATTTCAACAGGTAAGGTGAGGCAAAATCGGTTTTTTCATTTCCTGCCATATTGTAATTCACAAAACCTTCAAGGCGCACAGCAATTGGAAGTTCACGCACCAGCGATAATTTCGGGTCGCCTGTTTCGGTATAATACCGGGGTGATTGTTCATCTTCCATGCGGAATCCGTTTCCTGCAAATTCATCGCCATAAGGTTTTAAAGCAGGTGCTGCCGGGGAGTGGCAGGTAGTGCAACTAAGCCTGTATTTGCGGCCAAAAGCAGGAATTGCCTGCAGTTGTTCTGCCAAAAACATAAGTATTGCAAATAATGTAAGTAATGGTAAAGTTATTTTCATAATTATCTGTTTTTATGGATACACAGTAATTTCAGTAGAATGGTTGTTAACTAACTGTTCCTGGTATTCTTCCTCCGGAACTTCGAGGTATTCACCTACCGGTTTTACCAAAAGGCGGTAATACATTTCAGCCTTCACTTTTAATTTGCCTGGTTCAATTTCAAAAGGCAATTCAAAAGTGTAAGTTTCGGTCTTTGTCTCGCGTGGCCCAATCCGGTAATCCACACCAAGTGAGGCGGTATTCCATTGCATAATAGTCATCCGGCCTTCCGGATCGAAATAAGGTATCCTGAAAATCCGGTCGCCAATTGGTACATCTTCTCTGCGGACACCTTCGAAATTTTCAATTCCCAACGGGACTCCCATATCCTGGTAGGCCAGCACATCGCTGGCAATGGTGTATTCTTCGCCTTCAAAACCTTTTTTATCTACAGGAATGTGGTAGATGTTTCCGGCTTCGTCTTCTGCTTCCACATGTAACCACACAATGCGGTCTTCTACCGAACCGGTAGGAAATTTATGGCCGGTTTTCTGATTGAATGCCGTTACCGTTAAAACAACCACTTCTCCCGGAACGGTTTCACGGATATCCGGTTGGATGCGCAGCTCAATGGTTCCACGCACTTTGCCCGGGTCGTGTGCCCCGTTAAATAAGTGTGTTCGCGAATCGGGGTAAGTGGTTCCCATTTTGGCAGTTTTCATTTCGGTGTCAGGCATGTGACATTCCTGGCAGGTAACATCTGCGTCGGCATACGGTCCTTCTTCCCATTCAAGCTGGGTTGATTTTACCCACACACCAAACGGGCTTTTTTCGTTGTGGCAGCTTCCGCAAATTTTTGTGCCGCTGTACAAATCGGTAGCAACTATTTTGTGATTGGGCGATTCCATTTCACCTTTGCGGGAGCTGTATTTTGTTTGTCCGGGCTCGATTATCCAGTTGAAATTATAAGCTGTGTCTCCTTCAATGCCTTTAATAAGGTGGCAAACTTCGCAGGAAACCGATTCATTGGCACGCGATCCTTCTTCAGGTCTCGGTGGAGTTAAGTCTCCCGCCAGGTAGGCCATTGGGGTATGGCACCCATTGCACCCATCAACTGCATCTTTCAATTCCGGCTTAACTTCAGCGTGTGCCACTGCCAGTTTGAAATATTCAATTTCGTCCCAGTGGTGTGTATATGCCTGCGACATCATTGCCTGACTCCATTGCTGATAGAAGTCATTGTGGCATCCCTGGCAATACTCCGGTGTTTGAAAATCTTTATATTTGAGCGTACCTTTTTTATCTCCTTCATCCTCACCGTGCAGCTTAAAGCTGAATGCAAAAAGTGTCAGCAATATAAGCGTACTGAAAATTATAATTGACAATGCTTTATTCATGATTTGTGGTTTTATTTTACACCATTAAATCAATAACTCTCCTTTTTACATCAAATATCTATATATTTTCTGTACTCCTAATTTAATAATATTAATTGGAATAGTAAACAAAATTTCAAAACTTTCCTTCCTGCTACCTCAAAACATCAATAAATCAAATATTCAATTTCATACAACATGATAATCTGCAAATCAAACGTCAGGCTTGAGGAGATCAGAGTTTTTACTAAAAGATATCAAGCTATTGGCAAGGATTAAGTATCATTGGTTTGTAAACTGACCAGATAACCACTCTCGAAAGGAAGTAGTTATTTTTAATGATATGTATTTCAAAGTCTAATTTCTGTTATTTGCTATTTTAACATTTTTAGAAAACATCTTGCTTGGCTTTAAGTATGAAATATTTTGAGCAGGAACAATTATAGATTTATCCTGTGATATAATTCTGGCAGCTTTTTCTGCCCTATGTTTTATAAAAAAAGTTCCAAATCCTTTTAAATAAACATTTTCGCTATCAGTGAGTGAATTTTTTACTGTCTTTGTAAATGCTTCTATTGTTTACAATACTTCTGATTTTTCAATATTTGTTTGGCAATTGAGTTTACAATTTCTGCTTTGGTCATGATATTATAATTAATGCTTGTTTACATTTATATCTATTAATGATCTAAATAAAAAAACTGACTTCTCAGATATTTTAAGGCTGCAGAAAGGCATTAAAATTATTTAATTGAATTACTATTTAATTTTCGAAGAAGTTTAAATGCTTTAACATCAGAAACTCTGCCGCCC
>JAAYJR010000165.1 GCA_012522835.1 Bacteroidales bacterium | reverse complement strand
CAACGATCATCGCGCTGCTGACAGTAGCAGGGATCACAGCCAGAGCAGAAGAGTGGCCAAATGAGTACCTGGGCCTGCCGGGTGATAATCTCAACCTCTTCGCCGTAATGAAACTCTTCCAGGAATCTGAAACCCTTGAAAGTTTCGAGAGAAATCTTAATGATGAAAACTCCAGAATAAATAATCTCGACCTTAATGGTGATAACCTGGTCGATTATATAATGGTATTTGATTATGTCGACGGAAATGTACACAATATAGTCTTAAGAGTTGCACTTAACAGAAATGACAATCAGGATGTAGCTGTATTTACAGTTCATCAGCTTAAAAAAGGAGATGTAGAGATCCAGCTGATTGGCGATGAAGCCCTTTATGGTAAAAATTACATTGTTGAACCTGCATATGCTGAAACGCCAAATCCCGGATACAATGGGAGAGTTAAGATAAAAAACAATGTCGTAGTAATAAACAGGGTTGTTTACACTTACGATCATTGGCCACTGATAAGATACATCTACCTTCCCGGTTATTCAACCTGGCGTTCTGACTGGTACTGGGGATATCAGCCACATTACTGGAATCCGTGGCAGCCTTATTACTGGCACTATTACTACGGATATCACTACAACTTTCACAATCACTATTACAGCCACTACCGCCACTGGAATGAGTTCAGATATACAAGATACAACGACTTCTACTACAGCGGAATAAGAATATACAGCCCTACAATTATTGTAAAAATAAAAGAGGGTAATTACAAAAATACATATTCCCGTCCCGACCTTAGAAGCGATGGATCTGCATTATATGCATCAACAAACAGAACAAGTGAAAAGGTTACTACTAATACAAATGTACGGAGGACTGAAAGCAGCACGGTACAAACCAGATCTGCAGAAACAGTTAACACTGCAAATACAAGACGTACCACTGCAACGACCAGTTCTGCAGTAGTAAAGGAGACTGCAAATCCAGCAAGGAGAACTACTGTAACTGCAAAGCCAGCACCAACAGCCGAAAGGGTAACTACAAGCAGAGCTACAACTGCCACAAAAACAACTACCAATACCGGTGTTAAGAATAATGTAACATCCCGGAGAACGACCCCAACTGTTAATAATAAGGTATCAACCACTGCAAGGCAGAACACAGTACCAACAGTACAGAAGCCGGCAACAACGGCAACAAGGAGAGAGGCTCCGGTGACTAGCAGCAGGACAACAGTATCAAAGCCGTCAGTAAGCCAGTCAAGAGCTCCGGTGACTAGCAGCAGGACAACAGTATCAAGGCCGTCAGTAAGCCAGTCAAGAGCTCCGGTGACTAGCAGCAGGACAACGGTATCAAGGCCGTCAGTAAGCCAGTCAAGAGCTCCGGCCACTAACAGCAGGCCAACTGTCAGATCCACCGGGACTGTAAAAAATGGGAACACTGCTCCATCAGCAGGAAGGACAACCCGCAGATAAGAAAGACCAGATAACGCGAATTAATAATTGTTTGAATTAATTCCGGCCTTAACTTCACTCTGAAAAAGGCCGGAATTTTTTATTGCCCCTGCCATAAATTATTCCTGAATCTAATAACTTCCTTTTTTTCAGTTTTTTCAACCAGGTTAAACCCGAAAAATATTAAATTTGAAAAGAAAAATACTGTTTATCACAAATGTTTATACCAAAAAAGACGGATATTAACCAGTATTAAAAATCAAACTGAAAATCTATGAAAAAACAAAATTTTTCCATCTCGCGCAGAAAATTCATATACACAGCATCAACTGCAGCAATTGCTGCACCATTCATTTTAGATTCCTGCAAACCGTCCGGTAAACTAAGACATGCATGTATCGGGACTGGTGGCATGGGATGGGGTGACCTGCACAAATTTATCGATCATCCGAATGTAGAGATAACAGCCATTTGTGATGTTGACGAAGCCAGGTTAAAAAAAGCCTCCGGTGTAGTACCCGGTGCACGCACCTACCGTGACTGGCGGGAACTTCTCGAAAAAGAGGCTGCCAATATCGATTCTGTTAATGTAACAGTACCAGACCATAATCACTTTCCCATCGCATGGCAGGCAATAAAAAACGGCAAACATGTCTATTGTCAAAAACCTATGTGCCATGATGTAGCTGAGGTAAGATTACTTACAGAAGCTTCTGTTGAAATGGGAGTGATCACCCAGTTGGGAACCCAACACGCCTCTTCGGCAAACGACCGGAGGGCAGTGAAACTTCTTAAACAAGGTGCTGTCGGCAAAGTACAGCATGTTTATCTCTGTTCAAACCGTCCCGGTGCAATAGAAAATTACAGGCTTGAGGGACCCAGGCCACAGCAGGTAGAGGAAGTTCCGTCTGAGCTAGACTGGGATTTATGGATAGGCACAGCTCCAATGAGGCCATTTGTCCCAAAGATCTACCACCCTGTATTGTGGAGGGGGTGGCTGGATTTCGGGACAGGCTGGTCGGGGGATATTGGTTGTCATCTGTTTGATGCCGTATGGAAAGGGCTCAGCCTGTCAGCTCCAAAGTCTGTTATTGCAGAAGTCCAGAAGTCATGGCTGGAGTCACCCGCAAGAAGAGCCGACAACTGGCCCCAAAGCAATCATATAACATGGACTTTCCCGGGAAACAAACTTACTGATGCAGATGAATTGACGGTGGAATGGTTCGACGGTGAATTTTTCCCGCCTGCTGAAATTCAGGAACTGTTCCCTGGCGAACAATACCCCCCTGAATCAGCAATGATCGTTGGCACCGAGGGTGCACTCCTGGTAGTTCACGGCGGAGACCTCGTCCTTCTGCCCCAGAGCAAGTTCAAAAACCACAGGATACCTGACTTTAAAGATCGAAACCATTATCACCATTTCGTCGATGCATGTCTTGGCGGCAAAAAAACTGAATCTCATTTTGCTCAATCAGGGCCAATGACTGAAGCAATACTTCTGGGCACAGTAGCAATTCGTGTTCCGGGACAACTGCTGGAGTGGGATCCTGAAAACCTGAAAATTCCAAATTATCCCGCTGCCGAACAGTATCTAAGCAGAAACTACAGGGAGGGATGGAATATTGCGGGTTTCTGATTAATTGTCCGTATGGTGATCTGTTTAAGGATCAGCATAAAGCATCTCTTTTAAACAGGTTATTCCTGCTTATTTCCGAATTCTGGTATGGCTTTTGCATTAATTTAATTGAAGAGAAAGTTCTTCAATAATTTAAAATCTTAAGTCATGAAAAAGTTAGTTATCACATTGATCATCGCGCTGCTGACAGTAGCAGGGATCACAGCAAGAGCAGAAGCGTATCCTGAGGAGTACCTGGGACTGCCGGGTGATAATCTCAACCTTTACGCTGTAATGAAATTGTTCCAGGAGTCAGAAACCCTCGAAGAGTTTGAAAGAAGTCTTAATAACCCAAATTCAAGAATAAATAATCTCGACCTTAACGGAGATAACATGGTTGATTATCTTATGGTTTTTGACTATGTTGACGGAGATGTTCACAATATAGTTATAAGGACAGCGATTAACGCTAATGAGAATCAAGACATAGCAGTATTTACTGTTCAGCGTTTCTTAAACGGTTCGGTACAGATACAGCTTGTAGGAGATGAAGCCCTCTACGGCAGAAACTATATTATAGAACCTATATATGCTGACAACCTGAACGAAACTCCAAATCCCGGATACACAGGAGGAGTAAGGACAAGGTCTAACGTCACAGTAGTACATACTTCCACCTATGAGATAGCCACCTGGCCATTGATCAGGTTTATCTACTTACCTGGTTATGTAACATGGCGTTCATCATGGTACTGGGGTTACCGTCCTCATTACTGGAATCCTTGGCGTCCATACTACTGGCATGTATATTATGGTTATCACTCCCACTGGCATAACCACTATTACGCTCACTACCGCCACTGGAACCATCACCGTTATTCAAGGTACAACGACTTTTATTACAGAGGCATAAGAGCATACAGTCCAAAAATTAAAATTAAAATTAAAGAAGGCCGTTACAGATCAACCTATTCACGTCCTGACCTGAGAAGCAGGGGATCTGAATTATATGCAATGGATACAAGAAATTCCAAAACAGGCCGGGCAATAAATTCAAATAACGGGGTTAGAAGATCTCAAAGCCAATCTGTAAGGTCTGCAACTAAAAACGGAACCGGAGCAGTTAATCAGAGGCGGACAACAACAGGTGTAACACGGAAAGCTGCTACCCGGTCAACTGTAAACAGAGGAACTGTAAATTCACGCAGGTCTTCCACAACTATAAACAACAGGGCATCTGCTCCTGCAAATAATAAAGGTACCCGGACTGTAAGAAAATCAACAGTTAATTCCGGCAGAAGCAATGCTAATACCAGCACTGTTACCAGGCGGTCAGGCACAGTAAATTCAAACAGGCCCGTAACCTCCGTTAACAAAAAGTCTTCATCAAATTATTCTGTAAAAAGAAATACAGGAGCAACAAGAAGGTCATCCGGATCAGTTACCGGCAGAACAGCTAACAGGCCTTCTGTTGGAAGGGCAACTGTTAAATCCGGAAGTACCCGTTCATCTGTAACCAGGAGATCACCTGCAAGCAGTTCGGTAAGGAAGAGCACAAGCATTTCACATAAGTCTGCAAGATCACAACCATCAAGAGTTTCTTCCCGCCAGTCAACCAGCAGAAGTACCCGTTCATCAGTCAACAGGGGCGGATCAAGCCAAAGAAGCAGTCAGTCAAGAAGTTCACGCAGGTAATGGCCTGCTGGCGCTAAGAATAAATAACACAGGCAGAGGTAACATTATACTTAATAATTTCGTAAATTTGATGTACAACTTCCCCCGATTGCAATCGGGGGAAGTTATTTAATACCGTTGAAAATAAATAAATTACGCATGAAAAAATTTATGACTCTTTTTTTAGTGCTGGGTTTATTCAAAGCCTATGCTCAGGAACCCCTTGAGGTGAAAGTAGAATCCCGGCCCTCTTCCCAGGGAGTACAATCAGCTTTTGAAGTTATTGTACCGCAGGCTACACCTGATGACGCTGTAAAATTATGGGAGAAAAAAGTTAGTCCGGGCGGACTGTTCAATAAATCTCCCAAAATGGAAAATGTTAAAGATGAATGGATCATAAGAAATATTACAATAGATGAAATATCACCAGATCCTTACAATATATATACACAAGTCTCCTCATTCCCGGGTAATATTTATGTGAGGATCTTCTTTCAAAATGAAGATGGCTTCCTTGGATCACCCGGATCATCATCCCATGCTGCCGATGCTGCGGGCAGGTATATCAGAAATTATGCGGTTGAACTATATAAACAAACTGTAGAAGAAGAACTTAAAGAGGAGGAGAACAAGTTAAAAGGCCTTGAAAATGATTTTAATAAGATGTCCAGGCAAAACAAATCATACGATAAAAAAATAAGCAAAGCTGAAAAAGAGGAAAACGCTCTCCGCAGTGACCTGAAAGATGAAAAGAAATTACTGAAGGAAACAAAAAAATCAGGTGATTCCGCCATATCCGGTGACGAAGAGTATGTTTCAAAGGAAGATTTGGAAAAAAATATTAAGGATGCGAACAAGGATTTAAAGAAAGCTCAAAAGGCACAATCCAAATTTGAAAGAAAAATTAATAAAAATGAAAATGAGCAGGACGAGCTGCAGGACGAAATTGAAATACAGAGGGTAAGGGTAAATGAAGTTAAAAGAAAACTGGAAAGTATCAGATAAATAATAACAATTAATTCAAACTATTATGGAAGAGAAGAACCTTAACAGAAGAATATTCATTAAGACCTCAGCGCTTGGTGCCACAGGAGCACTATTTTCAAAACAAATGATGGGGCATGAGACTGCCGGGTACATTGAAAAAAAGTCAAATGAGGGAAAAATTGTAACGAGAAAGCTTGGCAAAACAGGTATGGAATTACCGGTTATCAGTTTTGGAGTAATGCGTGCCGACAATCCAAATCTTATAAAAGCAGCTATGAGTGCCGGAATTAAACACTTCGATACTGCTCATGGTTATCAGAACGGCAATAATGAAAAGATGCTGGGTGAGGTGTTAAAAAATTATCCCCGTACTTCGTTTACCATTGCCACCAAAGTAAAACCGGAAGAGAAAGAAGGATTTTTGGAAAAACTGGACATAAGTCTGGAACGGTTAAAAATGGACTATGTTGACATCCTGTACCTCCATGCATTGTCTTCACGCGAAGAGGTTCTTTCAGAATCTAACATCGATGCCCTGCAGACCGCCAGGAAGCTCGGGAAAACAAAATTTATCGGTTTTTCCACCCATAGCAAAGAACCTGAAGT
>JAAYJR010000031.1 GCA_012522835.1 Bacteroidales bacterium | reverse complement strand
TTGGTATAATATAAAATAATGGTATTTTTGATTTTACAGTAAAGAATTGAATATTTACAGACTTATATATTCATTAGCAGATAGTTATACTTTCATAGCAGTAGCTAAGAGGTGTTAAATGGAAATTGACTTTAATCTCATATCACCTGAATAATTAATTGATATTGTATTATTTAAAGCATAATTTATGCAAAGTTTTCGCAGCAGGATAATAATTGGATTGATCAGGAACAGGCATCTTTTCAGCCTGAAATTAAAACCAGAAGTTATTGACGAAACCTTCTCAGTTGAAAAGTTTAGAGAAAGCGTTGACAAATCATCTGCCCGGATTAAACTTCCAAAAAATGTATCGGCACAAAAATTTTTATTCGATGGTATAAACGCTGAGTGGATCATCCCCCGGGAGCCCCAGGAGGATAAGGTTCTTTTGTATATTCACGGTGGCGGCTTTATTTCCGGTTCCTGTCTTACACATCGTGTGCATGTTGCAAAATTTGCAGATCTGTGTCGTTTAAAATCAATGGTTTTTGATTACAGATTAGCCCCTGAATATCCCTTTCCTGCTGCGGTCGACGATTGTAAGTCAGCTTATAAATGGTTATTGACTCAAGGATATAAACCAGAAAATATTATTCTTGGAGGAGAATCAGCAGGGGCAACTCTGACATTGTCATTATTGTTGGCGCTTAAAGATGACAATATTATATTGCCAAAGGCTGCTTTTGCAATATCACCCGTTACTGATCTAAGCTGTAAGGCAAAATCATTTGAATATAATGCTAAGAATGATGTAGCTCCTATGGGGTCCTGGAGTGTCTGGACTAATTTATATATTGCAGGAAGTGATACGAAAAATCCTTTATTGTCTCCATTGTTTGGAAACTATGAGGGCATACCTCCGTTGTATATTTGCGTCGGGACACATGAAATACATTATGATGACTGCGTTAATGTTGCCAGTGTTGCGAAAAAATATGGTGTTGATGTTACCTTAAGAGAATGGGAAAATATGATTCATGCATTTCCTCTTTTATCTCCTTTGTTCCCCGAAGCAAAGAAAGCTTTATCTGAAATTTGTGAATTTGTAAGATGCCATTCGGGCAGGAAAGGTGGCAACTGAACAGAGAAATGATTGAATGTGTGGATGTGTGAATGAATAGTAAAATTGGATTAATGGTGATTTTTCTCACTATTGTTTTATAATAAGAGAAAAAATATGAACAAGAAAATATTTATTTTAGGAATAGTTTTATTTATCATTGGACTGGCAGGAGTTGCTTCCATTCTTACGATGGAAGTATCAATCCCGGCCGGGCAGCAAGCTATTTTACAAGCGAGGTTCACTTCTCAACAAATAAAGCTATTGACATTGATAAATCCCACACTTATGCTGATTATAGCGGTAATTGTTGGAACTTTGCTTTATCAAAAGGTCTGTCTGACTGTTCCGTTAATTGAAAAAATGGCAGGAATAAAAAAAGAATCAATAAATGTTTTTGAAATTATAGGATACGGAGTTCTGGGTGGTATTATATCGGGAGTTTTGCTGAGTTTTATTGGTTTCATATTTAACTCAATTTTACCTGGTGAATTTAAAGAACTGGGTGAAGCTTTTCAACCTAATGTGGCAGTAAGGTTTTTATATGGGGGATTAACCGAGGAAATTTTAATGAGATTTGGTTTAATGACATTAATCGTCTGGATTTTTTCTAAAATAGTAAAAGGAATAAAACCAATCATATATTGGATAGGAATTGTAACCGCAGCAATTATATTTGCAGTTGGTCATTTTCCTGTTGCTTTTCAGGCAGTAGGAAATCCTTCACCAGGATTGTTGTTTTATATCTTAATTGGGAATTCGACCGGTGGAGTAATTTTTGGCTGGTTATACTGGAAGAAGGGACTGGAAAGTGCTTTTATTGCTCATATATTTGCCCATGTAATTATGCTATTAGCTATGATAATTTTAAATTAAACTTTGAGATGGGTATCCCCCGATTCTAATCAGGGCTCGATATGTTGTTTAACCGCACTCCGAAGATAGATACCGTACCTGCAAAATTAGATGTTTACGATTCGGTCATTTATGTTGGCCCGGTATGGATGGGGCATATTGCCTCTCTTATCTGAATCAATTATATTTGGGCGGTTAGTGATGGCGATAAATGTCCTTCTGGCAGGGAATATTTGAATTATCAAAAACAAATTGAGATATTAAAAGCAGGGTTATTAAGGTAACCTCAATTAATAAGCATACAATAGACCATAGTAATTCAAAAGATAAGTAAAAAGATAGTTGTGGTAAAAAAAAGAGATAAAAGCAGTGATCATCTTGAGACAATCCCGGGAGTGGGGAAAAGTATTGCAAAAGATTTAAGAAATATTGGAATTAATAATGTGAGGGATCTACAAAATAAGAGTCCTGAAAAACTTTATGGTGATTTATGTATTAAATACAGAACTACAATTGATCTGTGTGTATTATACGTATTTCGCTGTGCAGTATATTATGCGGATAATGAAATTCATGATCCTGAATTGTTGAAATGGTGGAATTGGAAGGATGTAAAATATGGAAAACATACTAAGTGAAATCCTTGCTGAGTAAAAAAATATTGATGAGAAAACCCAGTCCACCAGTCAGGGTTTCTTTAAGTAACAGGTTAATTGCTATGGAATTAAATTGCCAATTGTAAATTATTGAATACACTTCCTCCCGGGTCAGTTTAGTCAGGATTTGCTATAATTAATATTTCTTAACGGTTGTGCATTCAAGTCAGGGTAAATTACGGTAAGGGAAGATGACGTAACAAGTCATGCTTTTAAATTTTATCTTTGTGTTTGACCAACTAATTATATTTTTAAAATATGATGCTAAAAAAATTAAAGATTACATTGTTATTATTAACGCTTTCAAACTGTCTTTTTAGTCAGGTTGACAGCATTGAATCGCAGATATTAAATTATGAAGATTCAAAATCAACAATAATATCAAAAGGGCGGAAACTTCTGTTAGATAAATTTGTTGAAGAGGATTTAAAGAAAGTAAGAGAGATTAAAGATTATCTGGTCAAAACAGAGGATGAAAATTATATTGCCCTGTATCCGGCTGAATATTGGTTTATTTTATATTGGACTAATGACTATATGGAGTTGGCAGAAGATATTCAAAGATTTGATTCTGCAAGAGTTGACAGCTACAATACCAGGATTCGTCCATTACATGACCTGCTTTATGATAAGCTGAGAGAAAAGTCCCTGGAAAATGAATCACAGATAAAACAACAAATTAAAGATTCCGAAGCGGATTTAGAAACAAAACAAATTCTGATTTTAAACTTTGACTGGCTTTTACTTGAAAACAGGCAGGATAGATATGCCCAGGACTCATTAAATAAACAGGCGGATAAATTTCTTGAGACTTATACTTATAGTGAATTTGAGCAATTTACCAGAAATTATATAAGATTTAAACAAGTTCCGGGAGCCTGGGGATTTGCATTTGAGTTTTTTAGTGGTTATGGTTTATATTCCGGGAACCTAAGTGAAAATTACACTAATAATGTACCTATAGGTGTTGCGTTTGATGTTTGCTACAATAATTTTGAATTATACCTGAGGGACTATATAGGGTTTAATAAAACAAAAAAGGATTTTGACTATTCTTTGGGAACCTGGGAAAAAGGTTCAAGGACAATGGTTTTTTTACCTGAAGCTTCAATTGGTTATGTTACTTACAATGATAACAGGTTTAAAATATCTCCTTTTGTTGGAATTGGAGCTATGGATATAAGCCCGTCAACTAATGATACTGAAGAAACCCCGGAATTAAAAGAAGTATCCTTAGAGTTTACAACAACTTATATATTTGGAATTAATTTAGATATAAAATTCGGGCCTAAAAATGTACCGGATTATAGTCCTAAAACAAGCTATGGATTCATGAGGATCAGATATGGTTACACCTTGCCAAATTTTGAGAAAAAATATGTTGGCATGGCCGGAAATATGCAATATATTACAATCGGATTTGGTGGTATGGCAAGGGGAGTAAAAAGAGAGTATTAAAAATGCCATCAATTGTTATTGGCAAACTATAAAAGGAAACAAAAAATGACAATAAACAGAATTTTATTAGTGGTCTTTTCTCTGTTTATTCTAACAGGATCAGGAATAAGAGAAAATAATGACAGGACACGCAATTTCCCAAAAACTGAAATAAAACCCGGAATTATTCCTGAAAAAGAGAATGTGTGGGTTTTCATTATGGCAGGCCAGTCAAATATGGCAGGCCGGGGATTGGTTGAACCCCGTGACACTATACCAAGTGAAAGAGTCTTTGCAATAAATAAAAACGGAGAGTTATTACTTGCAAAAGAACCACTGAATTTTAACGAACCTTCAATGGCCGGCTTAGATTGCGGACTTTCATTTGGTAAGGAACTTTTAGAGCATATTCCTGACAGCATTTCAATATTACTTATTCACACAGCTGTTGGAGGAAGCTCAATTAATCAATGGGTTAACGATTCAACTTTCAGAAATGTGACTTTACTTTCAAATTTCAGGGAGAAGGTTAAAACGGCACAAAAATATGGTACGATTAAGGGAATTCTCTGGCATCAGGGAGAAACTGATGCAAGTACTGCTGAGACTATTGAATTATATCCGGGTCAGCTGACCCGGTTATTTTCAAAATTCAGAAATGAAATTAATAATTTGTCACTGCCAATATTTATTGGTGAACTGGGAACTTTTTCAAAAACTGATGATAGCTGGCAGGCAATAAATAAACAGATCCACTCTTATGTGATGACAGATAAAAATGCATTCGTTATAACCACAAAAGATCTTAAAGATAAAGGAGACAGGGTTCATTTCAATTCAGTCGGACAACGACTGATGGGGCAAAGGTTTGCCAAAGCATTTGTCAGGGCTTTAAACTGAGAATTATTTGATGATGAATACTTATATACAGGTTTATAAAAACAGGTCAAAATACAGTAAACCATTTCTATTTATATGTTTGGTATTTAGTCTGATTGGTATTGCAGGATTGCTGATGACCTATATATATAACAAGTCCCTTATCCCGTTTTTTAATGAATCGGGCTATTTTGTTCTTTTGTTTAACGGAGTTATCTGGATTTATATTCTCAAAGACAGTATGAGAAAGTCAAAATATTTCGTTTCCTGGGATGATAGTGAAATCAATTATCTGTTGCCAAAGTCTGAAAAAACTGAATCAATTAGAATAGAAAATATCAATTCTTTAAAAATCAACAAAAGTGGGATTGTGATTGAACTCAAAGACAACGAAATCAGGCATTTTAATCTTAATTACTTCTTTTTTCCTGAGCGACAAATGATTATTGACTTTTTTGAAGAAATCAATAAAAAATTGAAACAGACGTTTTAAATTTGATAATAGTTAAAATAATAATTAGGGTATTTTAGTTCTGATATAGTGTTATAGATGAACTTTAAATTTACGTTTAACCAGCAGATTGATAACTTCGATGAATACCGGGAACCGTGGTTTGATTTCAAAAAAAAGCGATATGTCCAATGGATTAAAGAACAAATTGCTGATTACAATAAATATTTCCTATGAATATAAAGTTGTCGTTAACAGATTGAATTATTGATTTATACAAAAATGGAAACTAAAAAAGAATTATCGAAGGAGCAAAGCGAAGCATTATTAAAAATATTAAGATCTCGCTTCGAAAAAAACACTCAACGCCATAAAGGTATTGAGTGGCCAAAAATTCAAAGTAAACTGGAAATAAATCCGGAAAAATTATGGTCACTGCATAATATGGAAGAAACTGGCGGACAACCAGATGTGGTTGGGTATGATAAAAATTATGATACATATATTTTTTATGATTGTTCGGCCGAGAGTCCTAAAGGGCGCAGATCTCTTTGTTATGACAAGGTTGCTTTAGAATCGAGAAAAAATCACAAACCGCAAAATAGTGCAATGGAAATGGCTGATGAAATGGGTATCGAAATTTTATCAGAGGAACAATATCTAGAACTTCAAAAATTTGGAAATTTTGACACGAAATCTTCGAGTTGGATTTTAACACCTTCTGATATCCGGGAAAAAGGTGGGGCTCTTTATTGCGATTTCCGCTACGGACATGTCTTTGTTTATCACAATGGTGCAGAATCTTATTATGCTTCAAGAGGGTTCAGGGGATTGTTAATGGTCTGAATTTGAGAATTAACAAATATGATTATCTTTGATAAGTTACTATCAAATAATTTACAAAAATGATTAAAGGCATTAAATTACCGGAAACAATTAGTTCCAGGACTGAATATAAAAGAAAATTTAGTTTTTGGGAAATGTATAGATCTTTTGTGACATTGCCGGGAGCAGTGGCTAAGATGATCAGAAACAAAAAAAATAAATTAGTTGACAAAGGTTTAATAGAGAGGTTGCAGCTGGCGGTGCCGGAAGTAAATGGATGCGCAGCTTGCTCTTATGCTCACACTTATATTGCATTAAAGCAAGGGATGAGTAATGAGGAAATTAATAGTTTTTTAATTGGTGACGGAAATTTTTTAAAGCAAGAAGAAGCTAAGGCAATAGTTTTTGCCCAACATTTTGCGGACACCCGCGGATTTCCTAAGAAAGAGGCATACGAATCAATAATCAATGAATATGGAGAAGAAAAAGCAAGGGTAATTCTTGCAGCTTCACAATTAATGATTGCCGGAAATATTTACGGTATTCCTTATAGTGCATTGCAGTCAAGACTGAAGAGGAAACCATATAAGGACAGCTCATTATTATATGAATTGGGAATGCATATAGGTGGATTTTTCTTATTGCCAGTTGCTTTGATCCATGGTATTTTAAGAGGTATTATGGGGTTTTCAGATATAAGACTTGATAAAAGTACATTATAGTGCAAATGATAATATGAGAGTTATTTAATAATCACCCGTGCTAATATTGAATATAACTTAAACCCTGATTTAAGCAGATGAATTTTAAACACATTAATAAGTCCACCGTATTTTTACAATTTTTTATCTTTTTTGCGCTTATTAATTTAGGCGATAATTGCTTAAGTGCAAGCAACGATACCATACCTCCCCGTCATAAGGTAACCCTTCGTGAAGCACACATCGGAGATTTAGAAACAGATACAAAATTGCTTGACAGTTACCTGCATTTGCCTGAAAATATCAGAGAATTTTACCTTGCTGCGCGGACTGTTTTTGGGGATACTCCGGATGCTGATTTTACAAATATCAAAATCGTTGAAGCTGCACGTAAAAACAATGTGATTTTAATGGGGGGTCCCATGCTCGGGAATTTGAATGAAAACGGAGTGACTATTTGGTTGCGCCTATCTGTTACAGACCCCCTGATTATAAGAGTGACAAAACCAGATGGCGGTAAAGAAAAACCATATGTGGTAAATCCGGGGAAACCAGGTGTGGAAAAAAGAATTGTAGTGAAGGGACTGGCTCCTGATACTGAATACAAGTATGCCATTTATTCTAAAAAATATAAGATTGCTGAAGGCGGATTTAAGACAACTTCAACTTCTGACAATAAAAGTATATTTAAGCTGGCCT
>JAAYJR010000213.1 GCA_012522835.1 Bacteroidales bacterium | reverse complement strand
GGTATGTGCTACAATTAATGCAGAAGCGAAGCTAACCCTACAGGAAGTCAGATCTGCTTCCAGGGATGTTCTGGTCGTTTTCTTTACCAGCGACACATTGAATCTTACCGAAGTGGATATCAGCAACAGGTCGGACTGGAAAATAAACGGTCAGCCATGCCTTGCAATATTCCGGTATGCAACAAAAGCCAATAATTGCGACCATCACATTTATCTTCAGACATCGGATCTTGTCGAAGGAAGGAAGTATAAACTGACAACACCTTACGGGAACAAAAAATTTAAATTCGATTCCCGCACATTGTTCTGTGAATCGATAAAGACAAACCAGTCAGGCTACAGCGCTTTATCGAAGGTACGTTATGCCAATTTCACTATCTGGCTCGGTACGGGAGGAAGTAGAAAAATTGAAGGTGCTCTTCCCGATTATGAAGTCTTCAACCAGGTTACAGGCAAAACAATTGTTAAAGGAAAGCTGACCGAAACAGGAATGGATACCACGGCCGGAGGAGTAGTGTACCGCATTGATCTGGCACAGGTGCCGGAAGGCGGACCTTATAAAATAGCAGTAAAAGGATATGGCTGCTCATATCCATTCGGCGTAGGCGGCGAATTCATAAAAAGATCTGCCTATATCACGTTCCGCGGCCAGTTTTATCAACGCTGCGGTTGTCCCATTGACAAACCTGATATACGGAAACACGCCTGTCATACAATAGTATACGACACGGACGGTCCCATAGGTGAAGCAAATATTGTTGTCAAGGGCACGGAGCCGGCATTCAGATGTTACGGGGGATATCACGACGCCGGAGACGCGGACCGGAGGGCATATCACATCTCAAACCCCATGGTAAACATGATGATCTATGAAGCTTTTCCAAAATTGTTTTATGATGGACAGTTTGACATCCCCGGAGAATTTGACGATGAGTATAATATTGTCAGTAAACTAAACAACATACCGGACATTATCGATGAGGCTGTGTGGGGAACTCTTATCTGGGAATATCTGCAGAATGAAGATGGAAGTATTCATTTCGGAACAGAGACAAAAGGATATCCCGAACCTTTTGCAGCCCCCCTGGACCAGGATGCCAAAAAATACGGTACAGTAAGAATCGATAACAGGGCAACATGTCCGGCAGCCGGTTTATTCCTTCATCTTGCAAGACTTATTAAGCCGTACAAGCCCGAAAAAGCAGAAGAACTATTACAACGGGCTGAAAAAGCTTTTGCTTTTAGCTCCGCGGAAATGGCTGATCCCGAAAAACTATATTATTACATACAGAAATATCTGCTGACAAAGGATGCGAATGCACATCAGAAGGTCAAAGAAATTTACAGGATAGCCGGCAATCTGAAAGACAACATGTTCGGAACACTGGGGTATTCACTTAATGATAAGAATTTCGATAATCCCGCTTATATATTTTCTTATATCATTGAAAAAGATGTGCCTACCGATCCTGAAATAGTATCATTTTTCAGAACAGCATTAAGAGATGCCGCTGAAGTCAATATCGCTGAATTAAGAAGTCATGCCTTTCCGGTAGGTAATAATCCCCATAAGGGTGGCTGGGGACATAATGTGAGACAGAATCATTATGCAACTGCTCCTATGCTGATGTGGAGCCTTACAGGGGAACAGAAATATATTGATGCCGCATCCGAGCTGCTGGACTATAAAATGGGACTGAATCCGATCGGGATCAGTTATGTAACCCATCTGGGATTTCACCAGGTACATAACCCTCATGACAGGGAAAGCGCCTACACGGCCAGTCTCGGTCTGGGTCCCAAGGCAGGTATAACAGTTTTCGGTCCCGGCGTAACAGGCTGGAGTACCAGTATACCGGTTATACCACAGATAAGTGAACTGCCAAAAGAACGTCAGTATGTTGACGACATTGATATAATATCCTTTAATGAGTTTACCATTTTTGAAACGCTTACTCACGATGCATTATATACAGTTCTGGCCAACGGAGGAAAATGGAACGGAAAAGATCCGTTTGCAGTATCCGGCCGCAAAAATCGTAAAGCCAGACCTGATCCCTTATCTGCTTTCTATGACGGATCGACTCCTTAATAACCGGAATGTAAAAAGAAAATAGAAATAGTATGGTTTTCAACCGAAAGAGCAGTATGCTTTTCAAGTGAAGGAAACGACCGGGTAAAATCTCTTTTTATATCTTCTTACAAATGATCGTAGTGTCAAAATGGAAATAATGAGGAACACCAGGAAAATCAGGGGAAGCAGAGATTGAAAATATATATAGCATAATGAGGCTGTCAGTGCAGGTATCATTGAAAAACTGTTCAATAAAGGACGGTTGTTGGAAGATGAGAATGCCGCCTTTATCAGATTCGGTCTGAACACACTAAGATGAAATGAAACCGGGATGAGCAGCAATAACACTGATAAATAAAAGAGCAGCCAGGATGGCAGATCATACTTGCCGACCATAATAAAACCAACAGACAATAAGCAGTCAAGAAAAATCAACGGAAGAACAGCTTTAAGCAAAAGTCCGGTCAGGGAATCATATCCTGAATCCGCAATTTTAAAACTGGTAATAAATCCCGGGAAAAAGCCGAAAAAATTATTGAACAGATATGTAAAAATCAGAACCGGAGAAGTATACAGAACAATTGGAATCTTAAAAACAATGTTTGTATCAGGATCAATCTTAAACAGGAAGAAAAAGAACAGAATAATAATTAGCTTAATCGAGAACATTATCAAAACAGAAACACGGAAGATTTTATTTCTGATGTATAATTGCAATATCAGCGGCATATGCGATCCGCGATCAATTATTCTTCTGTCATAAGTCCACTTGTTAAGAACAATCAGGAGACCAAAACCTGCAATTGTGATTAAAACATTGAATATCAGGGAATAATTGTATTTGGACATGAAAATCAGAAACCCGGCACAAATCACCAACATCAGAAGCCATCCTGATAATCTGAAAACACCTTTATGGAAATCTTTCTCAACAAGAAATCTTAGATTCCTGCTGAAAATAACGGCATTCAGCATTCCGGTTAATAAACTGCCGGCGTAACGGATTCTGTCAGGAAACGGTATTTTAAAGAACAGGGCCAATATCAGGATAACCACAGCGAAAATAATTATGAATCGTGACAAACAATCACTGATAAGGCCGGTCAGGCCTCTTGTAAAGTTATTTATGGGATATATTTTGCCAAAGGATTCTTTGGACGACTTATATTTAGGAAAGAAAAAGGATATAAACACGAGGATTGAAGTACCATAATAAAGAAAGACAAAAATATCCTCCCACCGTATTATACCTTTACCTTCCAGTTTGCCCATGTAATTACTTAAGAAAAAGGCATAAAGCAAAAAAGCAGGAAATACAAAAAAGAGAATCAGTCTTTTCCTGGATTTGCCGGCATTCCGGAATAACAGATTAAATCTGATTTTAATGAAATAAAAAAAGAAATCCATTTCGGCTTATTTATCCGTTTCCGGCGAATTTTTATTCTTTCCATGTATCTTTTGAAGTCCGGTATCTGCATCAAGATCCATGATCCTGCCGTCTGACAATACAGCGATATTATCCGTAAGTTCCAGGAAATGGTCTGTTTGACCTGAGGTAATGATAATTGTTTTCTCAGGGGAAATATATGTTTTCAGCAGAGTTACCAGCTTTTGATGTGCAGTAGTATCAAGATTTTCAAATGGCTCATCCAGTAATAATAAATGTGGTTTATGAAAAATCGCAGCACTTATTGATATTTTTTTCCGGATGCCTGTGGAATATGATCCGATTGCTTTATAAAGAACATCAGAAAATTCAAAATAGCTGCTTAGTTCCAGGATTCTCTTCTCAATTTCAAATACGGGTATTTTGTAGATCCTCCCAATGAAATTCAGAAATGTATAGCCGTCCAGTTCATTTATCAACTGACCGGTTTCATATAAAGATGCTCCGGTCGTGGATTTTCCGGGAATACCATCCATAATACGGACAACTCCGGAATCAGCTTTTTCCAGGCCACAGATTATTTTCAGCAAACTTGTTTTTCCCGAACCATTCTTACCTGTCAGTCCGAAAATCTGACCTCTTTTAACAGATAAACTCAGGTTAATTAAAACCGCCTTGTTTTTGTAACTTTTATTTACCTGACGGAGCTCAACCATTTACATATAATAATACCGACAGTTACCTCTTTATTAAATAAATAATCCTTTGTCCTTCTGCAAATTTGCCATTTTTTATTTTTTAGACAATAGTAAAATAGTAATTCATCCAGAGAAAAGAGGCGAATAAATATTGTGCTTATTCAAAACTAAATCATTTTT
>JAAYJR010000114.1 GCA_012522835.1 Bacteroidales bacterium | reverse complement strand
TTAACCGCTCTTTTGGCAGATGGAGGAGAAGTTCATCGATCTTCTCAAAAAATTCAGCCAGTATGTTATTAACGCCTCTTTCCGTTTTTGTATCGAACCTGACTTTGCGAAAAATATTAAACTGGTCATCTCCTGCTATTACAGCACACTTAGTACCTCCGATGTCAAGTCCGATGTAATATTTATCGATTATTTCCTGCATATTTTATAGTATTAACTTAGGATTACCCTTCACTGGTCAGACATATTCCTGACATACCAGGATACCCATAAAATATAAAGCATACATGCAGCTATGATGCTCAAACTTACCACAGGTCCCAGGAGAGTGCTTACCAATCCCATAACCAGGGGTATCACCGCACCCCCTGAAACCGCCATGATTAAAAGTCCGGATATCTCATTTGCACGGTCAGGTTTTTTCTTCAAGGCAATAGAAAAAATTACCGGGAACATACTCCCCGCACCCAGTCCCAGAATAAATATTGAAACAAAGGCTAAATTTACATATGGTGCCATGATCACCCCGGCAACGCCTGCCAGCGCCAACAAGGCAATTATTAATAAGAACAGCCCCGGACGAATGAAATTCAATACAACCGCTCCAAGAAAACGGGCAATTGTCTCACCTGCAAAAAAGATGCTGATACCCAGCGCCGCCCTTTCAAATGTAATGCTGTACCTGGCAACCAGGACATTGGCAATATTGGTATTAACAGCCACTTCTGCTCCCACTATCAAAAATATTGACAAAGCCATCAGTGTGATGAACCTGTTACCCAATAATCCAAAACAGGAGGAAAAAGAGGCCGGTTTGCGGTCAGGTTTTGACTCTGTTATCTGAGTGGCAGAAAGCCAGACCGCAGCGGCTATTGAAGTAATACCATAAACAGCAAATACCAACCTCCATTCGCCAAATGAGACGGCAAAAAAAGTTGCAATTAACGGACCTGAGAATGAAATTACAGCCTTTATAAACTGCGAGGTACTCAGGTAACTGGGAAGTTTCTCTGAAGAAGAAACATCCTGCAGCAGGGGATTTGCCGACACCTGGATCACTGTGTTTCCAATTCCTAAAAGAATGAATGAAGCAAACATCATCCCGAAAGAGTAATGGACAAAAGGTAAACCCAGTCCGGCTGCCTGGATGACCATTCCCAGATTCAGCATATTCCTCTTTCCGTAACGGTCCTGAAGTATACCTGCCGGAACAGACAATACAAAAAACCAGAGAAGCACCATCATGGGAAGAAACTGGACTATGAAATCTGAAAGTTTAAAGTCCTGTTTAATGTATCCTGTGGCCACACCGATTATATCAACAAATCCCATAACCACGTATGACAGGAATACCGGAAGAAGTTTACCCCAATTTACTTTACTGCTGTTCATAAATTTTAGTTTAAGTCTGACAATACTGATCTATTTTCTTATCAAAAACCGAACAATTTGCTAAAATTAAGATAAATCAAAAACATAAACCATATATTGCAGCGACAAATTAATAGATATTATTGCTTCAGATACTTAAATTGTCTGAGAAACAAGCTGTATCCTTTTAATTATAATGATAATTTTGTCTGATATATAAATAGAATATCTTTTATTGTCAATACCATGTATTATATTCTTAAAAATTTCAGGTTCCCACTATTATTACTGTCAATTCTTTCAACCAATTTGTTGTCATCACAGGTGAAAGAGCCTGCTGACCATGTAAATCCCTTCCTTGGAACTGACTTTTTTGGCCATACCTATCCCGGAGCTGCCCTGCCGTTTGCAATGGTTCATCTAAGTCCCGACACCGGCACTGAAGGATGGAAGCATTGTGCAGGATATGTCCACTCTGCGGGTTCAATCATGGGATTCAGTCATACTCACTGGAGTGGAGTTGGTATGGTAGACGGCGGGGACATCCTTCTCATGCCTGTAATCGGTAATAAATTGTATATTACCCCGGGAAGTGAAGATGACCCGGATAAAGGCTACAGGTCACGTTTCAGTCATCAAAACGAACAAGCATATCCCGGCTACTATTCAGTTTTTCTGGATGATTACGGAATATCTGCAGAGCTGACTTCCACTACCAGAGTCGGCTTTCACAGGTACACTTTCCCAAAAACTGATAATGCAAGGATCATCATTGACCTGGGACATAAAATAGGAAAAAAGAATGAATATGACTCCGCAAACATCAGAATAACCGGTGACCGGTATATTGAAGGTGAAAAAACCGACGGACCCGGTAAAATATATTTTACGGCCGAATTCAGCAAGCCATTTTTTTACTATGGCACTTTTGATGCCGGTTATGCCACACCCGAATCCGGATCCGGTATTTTCCCATACAAGAACGGGGAGAAAGGCCGCGATACAGGGGCATTTGTTACCTTCCGGACAGACAGTGCAGAGGTGATCATGGTAAAGGTTGCAATATCATATACAGGCATTGAAGGAGCCAGGAAAAACCTGGAAAATGAATTGCCTCACTGGGATTTCAACAAGGTAAAAAACGACGCATATAAAATTTGGAATAACGAACTGTCAAGAATAAAAATAGAAGGTGCTTCCGAAGATCAAAAAGAAATTTTTTATACGGCGGTCTATCATTCACTTCTTGCGCAATATATCAATCAGGATTTTGACGGCAGCTATTTCGGGGC
>JAAYJR010000433.1 GCA_012522835.1 Bacteroidales bacterium | reverse complement strand
TGCCTTATCCCTTGCCGTTCGCTTGAGCGAACGGATGCCTAACAATGCAGGGAATTTTATCAAATAGCAATGCCTTTGATCTTTTTCATATCCATCCCCTTATCCTGTAATAAGCCAGAGCAATGCATTCCCTTGCGAAGATAATTTCATATTTCAGATGGTTCCAGAACTGATATCTTATTGAGATGCTGTTTCCGACATCCGGAACCGGCAGCCTTCTGCCTCCCAGTTCGTCATCTTCATAAGAGAAGTCAGTCTCTGCTGCATTTTCAAATGCCGGCCAGGCATTTACCTTCTCAAATCCTGCTTTTCTGAATGACAGGACAGCCCTTCTGGTATGTTCAGGAGATGTAATTATCAGAATTGGAAGAGCCTCATTTAACTTCTCTTTGCAATTCAGTGCCTGTGACCGGGTGTTGGTCCCGATATTTTCAAAAAATATCCGCTCCTGACTTATACCTCGTCCGATTAGTTCCTGCTTTATCTTCAACGGGGTATCCGTGCTGTCGCTTAAGCTTCCGGGCATGGCAATAATCACTGCTGCTTCCGGAAATTGTCCTGCAGCTGCTGCTGTATGCCAGCTGCGTATCAGATTTGACTCGCCTGGCATGCCGCCACCGCCGAGAAGGACAATGTTAACTGGCTTGCCTTTCAGCTCCGAACTGCTGGTGCCAAGCCAGTAAATACCCCAGAAGGGAAGGGTTGTAAATGCAGTAATGACAGAAACTGCAAAGAAAATGCCACATAGTAAAAAAAGAATTCGAACTATCTTTAAAAAATACATAATTTTGAATTCTGTTTTTTCATTTAAAAATATAAAAATAAGCTTAATCTTTTTAATTACATATATATGGGACGAGCAGTTGAATATCGCAGGGCCGCTAAGGAGAAACGTTGGGATAAGATGTCGCGCACATTTCCCAAACTTGCAAAGAAGATAACTATTGCAGCTAAGTCGGGAGGCCCTGACCCTGATCTTAATTCAGCCCTGCGCACAGCTATTCTAAATGCTAAGGCACAAAATATGCCGAAAACCAACATCGACGCGGCCATCAAGCGTGCCAGCGGAAAGGATGCCGCCGACTACAGTGAGGTGAATTATGAAGGGAAGGGCCCTCACGGAGTGCTTATCTTTGTTGAGTGTGCTACTGATAATTCTACCCGTACTGTTGCAAATGTGAAGAGTTATTTTAACAAAGCCGGCGGTTCACTGGTGCCCACCGGGTCACTTGAGTTTTTATTTTCCCGAAAGGCTGTTTTTGAGTTCGAAGGATTGGAAACTACTGATCCGGAGGAGCTTGAGCTTGAGCTTATAGATGCCGGACTGGAGGAGATTGAGGTAAACGACGGAGTTATTTATGCTTATGCCGATTATACTGCCTTCGGAGAGATGGCGTCAGCACTTGACAGGCTGAAGATAAATGTTCAGAAGGCTTTGCTGAAACGCTTTCCTAATGATCCTGTTGAATTTACGGAGGAGCAATTGGAGGATATTGAAAAACTGCTCGATAAACTGGATGAAGATGATGATGTCCAGGCTGTCTATACAAATATTGCCTGATTCCGTCGGCTCAAGCCGACGGTAATGGATAAGGCTAAGATATATTATAGTGCAAAACCATCAGTCATGTACATGGCTCAGATGTATGATAGTGCCAAACCAACAACAATGGATTAGGCCCCGATAATAGCAGCCGGTTAGTTCAATGCCTTATCCCTTGCCGTTCGCTTGAGCGAACGGAACCATCAAAGGATAAGACCCCGATATAAAGCAGTATTGTTGTTCACTGCCTTATTCATTGCCGTTCGCCTGAGCGAACGGATTTATGTTAAAATATTAATATTCAGGGAGTTAATACAATACTGTTAAAAATAGTTTATGCTATTGTATATCATATTAATTTTTTACTATATTCGCGCAATTGTAAAAATCGTGTTGAATAATTTAAATCGATTGATATGTATTGGACACTTGAGTTAGCTTCTAAACTTGAAGATGCCCCCTGGCCGGCCACTAAGGATGAACTTATTGATTATGCTATAAGATCAGGGGCCCCGCTGGAGGTGATTGAAAATCTGCAGGAAATTGAGGATGCCGGGGACGAGGTATATGAAAGTATTGAGGATATATGGCCTGATTACCCGAGCAAGGACGATTTCTTTTTTAATGAAGATGAATATTGAAAATTCCCTTTAAAAAACAGTTAATAAAGGCTGTCCCATAAAGGGCAGCCTTTATTTTTAACTATTTTTTTGTGCTGTACCCCAGTATTTTAAACATATCGTCAACTGTCTGTTCTGACCGGTAAACATAATCTATAAAATTACCTGTTTCGTCACGGTCAATGATTACATGCTGAGGAGACGGGATAAGGCAGTGCTTAATGCCTCCGTAGCCACTGATGGAATCCTGGTATGCACCGGTGTGGAAAAAGCCGAGATAGAGAGGCTCTTTTTCGCGTGAGGAGTAACGGGGCAGCATGATCTGCTGGTTGAGGTCCTCCGAATTATAA
Organism: Bacteroidales bacterium; assembly: GCA_012522835.1. Classification (GTDB taxonomy): domain Bacteria; phylum Bacteroidota; class Bacteroidia; order Bacteroidales; family Prolixibacteraceae; genus JAAYJR01. Next base: position 10,910 of record JAAYJR010000433.1, on the reverse strand, counting down.
TAGTCTGAATGGTCGCAGCTTATGCCTCCTATATTGACCCTGGTATATTCATTGTTCCATTTGTTGATAGGGAGCAAAATGAACTTTTCAAAAATTGACCATGCATCAGGAATTGTATTCATGAGGCTGTTATCGATTATATACCACAGCTCCGCATCGTTTTGCTGTTTCTGGTCCAGTACAGAAAATATCGTAGCTCCACTTTCTCCGACGGTATATTTGCCAAACTCGGTATAAATATCGGGTTCTTTTACCCCGTCTGCATTACAGGCTTCTTTGATGTATTTTACAATCTCCCTGATCATATACTCATAATCATATTCAAATCCCAGGTGGTTCCTTATGGGAAAACCGCCGCCAAGATTTACATCATGAAGTGAGGGGCACTCCTTTTTCAGTTCAATATATAATTTCAGTGATTTCTGAAACTCATCCCAATAATATAATGTGTCTTTAATTCCAGAGTCAACAAAGAAGTGTAACATTGTAAGAACAATATTTGATTTGTCCCTGATGTTATTCCTGTAAAATTCAAGGATCTCTGAACCACGAATACCAAGCCTTGAGGTATAGTAAGCACTTTGCGGCTCTTCATCTATTGCCTTTCTGAGGCCGATCTGGATTTTTCTGCCGTTTGCAACAGCAAGGATCTTTTTCAGTTCATTTTTATTATCGAGAACGATTGTGGAGTTTGTAAAACCCATATCAAGCAATTCAAGAATCTTGCTGATATACAGGTCGGTTTTGTAGCCGTTATGCACGAGCTTTACGGTTTTATCTAACTTTCCCTGTTTATAAAGATTTAGTATCAGGTCTATATCGAATGATGAAGAGGTCTCAAGATTTACCTCATACTGCAGAGCTTTGTTTATTACATGATGGAAGTGATTACACTTAGTGCAGTAGCAATAGTGATAACTTCCCTGGTAATTGGTAGCTTTCATCGCTCTCCGGAAGAGGTTTCTGGCCCGTTTTATCTGATCACCTATACGAGGCAGATACATCAGCCTGAAGGGAGTTCCGTATTTGTTAATCAGATATTTGAGAGAAACACCATAAAATGTCAGGTTTCCATCCTGCAGGTCAAATCCTTCCTGTGGAAAATAGTAGGACTGCTCAATCAGATCAAGGTAAGTATTTTTCATTATCAAAAACGAACATAAAATTAAAGTTTATTTTATGGTTCAAAATAAACACCTTTTTTTCAATAAAATCAAGATTTGTCCCTCAATTTTTACTGTTGTTATTAAGTTATCGGCAAAGGGCTGTTTAAAAAACAGGTATGTTTGATATATTTGTGGAAATAAGACTGGATAAATCCTATATATGGCTACTGAAAAAGATAAATTGTTGTTGCTCTGGAAAAATTTTCGGGATGGGAACAAGGAAGCTTTTGCTGCCATTTATAATTTGCACGTTGATCTGTTATACCGTTACGGAACAAAACTTTGTAATGATGAAAACCTTGTAAAAGACGCTATACAGGATGTTTTTATTGATCTCTATCTTAAGAGCAGCAATTCAATTCCGGCAAATCTTAAGTATTATCTGTTGCTTGCCATTAAACGAAATATATTAAAAAAGATTAAGCGGGAAAGAGATATTAATAATGAAATATGTGAATCGTTGTTTGAGCCGGAATACAGCATTGAGACAATCATAATCGAGAAAGAGAACAGGGATGAGATTAATGGCAGGCTTGCAAAAATTCTAAAACAGTTGTCTCATGGCCAGAAAGAAGCATTATACCTTCGCTACAACGAAACATTGCATTATGACGAAATTGCACAAATTATGAATATCACAGTTGAGTCTGCCAGAAAACAAGTTTACAGAGCCTTAAAAACAATCCGTGAAGGTTTCAGGGGAGAAGGGTTAATATTGATGGTATTGATTATCAGTAATATATATAAAACAAATAAAAAAATTATTTTCTGATCACTAAAAAAAGTTAAAAAAACTGTCCATGTTTTGAATTCTCAAAGCCTTATTAAGTAAGATGCCATAATTTATGAAAAATATCATAAAGTACTTAGAAGACGAACGTTTTATAAACTGGGTGTTAAAACCTGATGATGAACATGGCCGGTTTTGGGAAGGCTATCAATCTGATAACCCTTCAGAAATTGAGAATATTAATGTTGCAAAACGGATTCTATATAATCTTCAAACCAGGGATAAAGATCTTACAGTAGATGAAAAAATATTGCTTTTTGCCAATATTCTTAAAGTGTTGGAAGCAAAAGAAAAGAGGAATGAACGGAATTCATTTGTAAAAAACCTGTTAAAATATGCAGCTGTAGCCATACTTTTTTTTGCTTTTGGGGCAATTCTGTTTTATAGACAAAATGCTTTAAATCCGGAATATTATTCACAGGCAGCCTCCGGATTAGTGCATTTAGATGAGGCCAGGCTTATCAGGCCTGATGGTTTGAGCATTCCCCTGAATGAAAAAAAATCCGTTATTGAACATATGCAGAATGGGGCAGTCAGAATTAACAACGATTTAATAAATCCTGTTGATACTGTTAAAAAAGGCTCTCCTGATCTAAACAGACTGGTAATACCTTATGGCAAGACTTCAAAACTGATCCTGCCCGATGGTAGTATTGTTTTTCTGAATGCGGGTTCACAGTTAATATATCCTGAGTTTTTTAAAGATAAGTTTCGTGAAGTATTTCTTGTCGGGGAAGCTTTTTTTAATGTGATTGAAGATAAAGGACATCCATTCGTTGTTCAGACAACTGATATCAAGATAAAAGTTTTGGGTACAAAGTTTAATGTATCTGCTTATTCTTCTGATAAAATAATTGAGACAGTTCTGGCAGAGGGACAAATAAAGCTTGAACATAATAATGCCGGACTGTTTGACCAGGGGACAGAATTAGTTCCAGGGCAGCTTGCTGTCTATGACAAAACAAGTAAAATAACTCATCTGGAGGAGGTTAAAACGGAAATATATACTTCATGGATAGAGGGTACGTTTAGCTTTGAAGGTACTGACATGAGTAGAGTTATCAAACGGTTGGAACGGTATTATAACATTAAGTTTTATTACGAAGATCCTTTACTTGGAATGATAAGAATTTCCGGAAAGCTGGAATTATCAGAGAGTAGGCAGAATATAATTGATAATTTGGCGATGGCTGCTGAAGTGCAAATTATTCAGACAGAAGATAATTATTATAAAGTATGTAAATAAAAACCGGCAGGTGTTGCAGCACCCACCGGTTGAAGAGTTAAATTTTTATGTTGTATAACTTAACATTATAAAAGTATGAAAAAAAAACGAGAATTTTTTCCCCTTAACGGGAGAATGAAAACGATTATTTTAAGTTTGAAAAAAATGAAACTAACGCTAATCTTAACTTTGTTTGTATTTGTTGCCTTCGGAAAAGGCTTTTCCCAGGTCAAAGTTTCACTAAACCTGGAAAAAGCAGAAATCCAGAAAGTTTTTAAAACAATTGAAAATCAGACTGATTTTGTCTTTCTGTATAAAGATGAAATCTTTGATAAAAAAATGAAATATTCCTTAGAATTTGCAGATGCTGATTTTGAGGATGTTCTAAAGTCTATTTGTGATAAAGCAAGTGTTGAATATGAGGTTCGTTCTAACCGCCAGATAATTTTAACCGAAAAAAGAGATAATTTTAATAATCTTAATTCTTACCAAAAGAGTACAATAAACGGTATTGTTTCTGATCAAAAAGGACAACCTCTTCCGGGTGTGACCATTATTGTGAAAGGGACAACTCATGGTACTATAACCGATTTTGACGGGAAATTCTCGCTTGCATTGCCTGAAGGAGCTGAAATATTGCAGTTTTCATTTGTGGGGATGAATTCCCAGGAGATACCTGTTGCCGGGCGTTCAACATTTACTGTAGTCATGGAGGAGGCGACAATCGGACTGGAAGAGGTTGTTGCTGTCGGTTATGGAGTTCAGAAAAAGGCTACTTTAACCGGTTCGGTTGCAAGTGTGGAATCTGAGTTCATGGAGAATAGACCACTTACCAATACGAGTCAGGCTCTTCAAGGAATAAACGGGTTATATGTAAATCAGGCAAGCGGACAGCCTGGAGCGGACAATGCTACAATCAGGATAAGGGGAGTTGGTACATTCAACAGTAATGACCCACTGGTACTTGTTGACGGTATTGAATATAGCCTGAGAGATATAAATCCAAATGATATTGAAAGTATTTCAGTTCTTAAGGATGCTGCCTCTGCTTCTATTTACGGCAACAGGGCAGCTAATGGTGTCATATTAATTACGACCAGAGGAGGTAAAAAAGGTAAACTTAAAGTTGAATACAATGGTTATTACGGATGGCAGCAGGCAACATATCTTCCCGATATGGTAACTAATTCAGTAGATTATATGATGGCACGTAACCAGGCTTCTGTGAATGAAGGCCAGCCAAAACCCTATTCCGATGCTCAGATCGACGAGTTCAGAAATGGTAATGATCCTGATTTGTATCCAAATACTGATTGGCATGATATTCTTTTTTCTAGTGCCCCTATTAATGAACATAATATACGGTTATCGGGAGGCTCTGATAATGTAACATATTTACTTTCGGTGGGGTATCTGGACCAGAACGGTATCTTGATTGCTACAGATGCAAAACGGTACTCAATTAGCTCAAATGTTACTTACAAATATTCTGAAAAGCTTTTGTTTGGTGCAAAAATAAATGGATCTTTTTGGGATAGAAACCAACCTGTTGTCGATGTTCCAACGTTTGTGCTAACTAATGTAAACAGATCCCTTCCAATCCATCCCAATATTTTATCAGATGGAACATATGGTGATACCTGGCTAACAACCCCGGGCCATAATGTATTCAGGCACCCTGTGGCTGTTGCGGAAGAAGGATCCCATAATATTAAGTCCCAAAGGGCATTGGTCAATCTGTCAGGCGAATATATGCTGCCATGGAACATTAAATATAAAGCCAATATTGGTGTTACAAAGTATGATGGATATGATCATCGATTCATTCCTGAAGAATTTCTGTATAATCCCAAAAAACCTGATGTGGCTAAATTATTAAGATTTGATCCGCCAACCAGAAGCGTACAGCGCTCAAATAATAATAACATGGATCTGAGTTTTTTTCAGACTCTGAACTGGGACTGGACAGATTCTTCTGAAAATCATAATTTACAGATGTTACTTGGATTTAGCAGGGAGTCATTCAGGAGGTCGAGCTTTTTTGCCTATGTTGAGGGTTTTCTCGGCAATGAATTGACAGAACTTAACGCAGGTACTATAAATAAGGATGTTGGAGGTACATCAAACAGCTCCGAGCTTATGTCCTATTTCGGAAGGGCAAATTATAACTTTTCTGAAAAGTATCTGGTTGAATTTAACTTTCGTTACGATGGATCAAGCCGATTTGCAAAAAATAACAGGTGGGGATTCTTTCCTTCTGTATCTGCCGCATGGCGTATAAGTGAAGAGTCTTTTTTAAGTGATAATGATGCAATATCAGATTTGAAACTGCGCGCCTCATGGGGTGAACTGGGCAATCAAAATATTTCTCTTTACAGTTATGTTAGTAATATAAATATCAACCAGGGAACTATTATTGGAAATAATGTAGTGGCAGGTAGTGCTGTGACTGCCCTGGCTGATCCAAATATTAGCTGGGAAACAACCCGGATGACCAATATAGGGCTGGATCTTAATCTCTTGAATAATATGTTAATAACCAATATTGATGTTTTTGACAAGCTCACATCAGATATTCTTGCCAGAGTTAACGTGCCTTCACAAGTAGGTGATCTTGCCGGACCAATTACAAATTTATATAGTATGTCGAATAAGGGTGTTGAAATTAATGCAAGCCATTTGAATTCTGCAGGTGATCTCAATTACCGTATTGGAGGTAATATAGCATTTGTTGATAACAAAGTAAAATATATGGCAGGAGATGAACAATACGCTTCTAATTTTTATGGTAATATCCGTGTAATTAAAGAGGGTTACCCGGTGAATTCGTGGTACCTTTATGAAGCATTAGGAATATTTCAGTCAGAACAGGAAGTTAATGAGCATGCTTTCCAACATGATGCAACTGCCCCGGGGGACATAAAATATAAGGACGTGAATGAGGATGGAACAATTGATGTAGAGGATATGCGTGTTAAAGGTAGGTCAGTACCCCGTTTTACCTATGGATTTAATTTAAATGCCGATTTTAAAAGATTTGATTTAGGTGCAATTTTTCAGGGTGTTAATGGAGTAGATATTTATCCCGCAAGCAACGTTGCCTGGCCATTGTTTAATGGTGCAGGAATAACCAGGGACCAATTCGCTAACAGTTGGACTCAGGACAATGTAGATGCCAAATATCCTAGATTATCACTATACAAGAGAGGTACACAAATTAATGCACGAAATTCAACATTTTGGTTACAGGATGCTTCCTACTTAAGATTGAAAAACTTACAGTTAGGTTACACATTGAATCCTGAGAAAATTAAAAGATATAGTATGAGCAAGATACGGGTATATGTAAATGCACAAAATCTTCTTACAATTTCAAAATATAAACTTAGTGATCCTGAAAAAGATGTTTTAAGTGAAAATATTGGAGACTATCCAAATGCTAAAGTTTTTACAATTGGTTGCAATGTCGTTTTTTAATAATTAACTCATAATTTAAAAAAGATGAAAAAAATAATATATATATTCCTGACATTTCATTTGGTTTTCTACTTTTATTCTTGTAACGAAAGTGTTTTAGAAACTATTGCTACAGACAGATATAATGAGGCAAACTGGTGGCAAACTGAATCGCAGGCCGTATCTTCTCTTAACGGTATATATGCTGTATTGCGAAGTACCAACACATATCAGCTAAATAATATTTCACCTAATTCATTAAATATGAGTGGTGAGGTCGCGCTGGCAACAGGTGCCCATAATGCAGGGAATGAAAACCTGTTCCGCAATATGTGGAATTCAAATTTCAGAGGTGTAGGCAGGGCAAATAATTTTCTTGATAATATTGACAGGTTAGAAATTGATGATGACCAGATTAACAAAATGAAAGCAGAAGCCTTGTTTCTGAGAGCTTTTTTTTATTTAAACCTGGTAAAGTATTATGGTGGTGTGCCACTTATTCTTGAGTCTCCTGATATGAATAAGCACGCTAAATTACCAAGAAACAACAAGGAGGAGGTAATCACACAAATACTTGCAGATTTGGATAATGCTGCTTCAGTGTTACCACTTTCATACTCAGATATTAATGTAGGACGAGCTACAAAAGGAGCGGCATTGGCATTGAAGGCCCGTGTATTATTATATGAAAACAGATGGGAAGAGGCAGCCCTGGCCGCCAAACAAGTCATGGACCTCAATGTTTATGAACTATTTCCTGATTATCGTGGATTATTTGCTCTTGAAAATGAGAACAATAGTGAAGTCATTTTTGATGTTCAGTATAAAGTACCTGAATACACTCACAGCTGGGATATCTATTTTGAATTGCAGATGAATTCTGCCCCCACGCTTGATTTTGTAAACAGTTATCTAATGAAAGACGGTTTGCCAGCAGAAGAGTCACCTTTGTTTGATCCTGAAAATCCATTTGAGAATAGGGATCCAAGGTTGCATAAAACTGTTGTTGTCCCAGGTTATTTGTTCAATGGAAACATTGCTAATAGGGAAAAATATTTTAGTACTGGTTTTGGTTTTAAGAAATATACATCATTTAAGGATGAAGTTTATCGGCCAAGTTTTTCACCCGGCACTTCAGAGATTAATTTTATCGTTTTAAGGTATGCAGATGTTTTATTAATGTATGCTGAAGCCAGGAATGAATTTGCGGGACCTGAGGATGAATCAATTTATACAGCAGTGAACCAGATTCGTTCGCGTGCGGATATGCCTGAGGTTCCAAAAGGATTGGACAAAGATAAATTAAGAGAGATAATCAGAAAAGAACGTCGTGTTGAAATGGTTTTGGAACAGCTTTATTATGACGATATCAGAAGATGGAGAATTGCTGATGAGGTTATGAATGCTGATGTACTTAATATGGAAGGTGAGGTGGTGCAGAAAAGATCTTTCAATCCTGCCCGGGATTATTTATGGCCGATTCATGAAGTGACTATACAGGAAAATCCAGTCCTGGAGCAAAATCCCGGATATTGATATCTGTAATTAAAAATATACTTATAGTAACAACAATGATTTAATAAGTGTATAAATTTATATTTTAATATTTTTGTGATAATTTTTTTTATAAATCAAAACTTGATGAGACGTATCAGTAATTTTTTAATGCCGGCAATATGTTTATTATCTTTGGCATGTAAAAGCAAACAGCCTGAAGAGCCCCCAAAACCGAATATTATATTTATCTTAAGTGATGATCTTAGTTATGGCGATCTTGGCTGTTACGGCCAGGAGAAGATAAAAACCCCTAATATCGACCGGCTGGCAAGTGAGGGTATCAGATTTACCAATGCATATGCCGGATGTGCCGTATGTGCACCATCACGTTCATCGCTGATGGAAGGGAAACACCAGGGCCATGCCCGCGTCAGGGGTAATGCCCATGCAGGTTTCCGTGAATCCCTGAGGCCGGGGGATTATACAGTTGCCATGCTGTTGCAGGAGAACGGGTACAAAACCGGATTATTCGGCAAATGGGGACTTGCAGTACATGACCAGCCCGGACTTCCGAATAATATGGGATTTGATGAGTTTTACGGATACCTGAACCAGCAGCATGCGCATACCTATTATCCGGAGTTTCTGTATAATAACCGCGAGCGTCTGTACTATCCTGAAAACAGATATCACTACCTGAAAGATAACTATTCAAGGGCCAGTTCGTACGATAATGACGGGAAGGTTATTCCTAACGGACTGGAGGGTAATGCCGCTGATGCCAAAAACTCATTTGATGAATATTGCAAAAGATCTCTCGACTTTGTCAGGGAGAATAAGGATAACCCGTTTTTTATGTACCTGGCGTATACAATTCCGCACGGCCCGCTAATCGTTCCCGAGTTGGGTGAATATAAAGATAAGGAGTGGGATATACAGTATAAAGAGTGGGCAGCAATGATCTCCCGGATGGACACAGAGGTTGGTAAGCTGCTGGCTCTTCTGGATGAGCTTGAACTGGATGATAATACCGTCATCTTTTTTGCAGCAGACAACGGACTTTCCAGTCAGGGCTATGAAGCACGCTATCTTAAGGAAAAGCAGGGTCCGACGCTTAGTGAGTTTTTTGATCATGCACCGCCTGTTAAGGGATTAAAAGGCGGATCGGATGACGGATCTTTTCGTGTTCCCGCGATGGTGAGGTGGCCGGGGAAGGTCGCACCCGGACAGGTAAGCAGTTATATATGGGCTTTCTGGGATTTTCTGCCCACAGCTGCAGACATTATAGGAGTTAATCCTCCGGCTGCAACCGACGGAATATCTATTCTTCCGGTCCTTACGGGAGAAGGGGAAGTTAATGAACATGAGTATCTCTACTGGGAGTATGCTCAAAACCAGGCAGTCAGGATGGGTAAGTGGTTCGGACACCGGGTGAGCGGCAAAGAGGTCGAATTGTATGACCTGGAGGCTGATCCGCAGCAATCAAACGACCTTAGTACTACTAATAAAGCCCTGGCAGAGAGGATAGCAAAGATAATGGACGATTCACATACCCCAAGTGATGTGTGGCCAAGTCCGGGCGAGACCAGTGAACAATTTAAAGCAAGACTGAAAGAGGCAAATGTGCCAGAAAGACCGAATAACCTGTCATTATATTAATCAGATGAGAACGATTGCGTTGATGTTATTTCTGTTTTATATTTATAGCAGTACTGCAACGGGACAGTCCCTGATTACCGAAGGGGTGCTTAGTGTTTTGGGAAATCCATCTGATGCAATGATGAGAGACTATTTCAGGGAACTTACCGACAGACAGTTTACCTTAAGGGATTCATTGTTGAATTCTCTCAGGAGTGCAGAGGAGTGGGATATGAGAGCACAAACCATTCGTGATTCGATGATCTCGTGGACCGGTCCGCTACCTGAAAGAACCCCTTTAAATGCAAGGACAACCGGAAAGCTGCAAAGGGATGGCTATACGATTGAGAAAGTTCTGTTTGAGAGCCGTCCGGGTTTTTATGTCAGCGGCAATCTTTACCTTCCTGATAATTTTTCAGGCAAAAGGCCGGCTCATCTCAATGTTATTGGCCATGCAAAGGTGGGAAAAGCAGATGAGAGATATCAGAGAATGAGCATCTCGCAGGCTAAAAAAGGTTTTGTCGTTCTTACGATCGACCAGCTTGGCCAGGGAGAGAGGCAGGTTCCTTTATATGAACAGTGGGGCAGTGCACCGGGCAATGCGCACAGGATAACAGGGACACAGGCGTTTCTGAGCGGGACACATGTATTTAATATTATGGTCTGGGATGCTATCCGTGCTGTCGATTTTCTCGCCGGCAGGCCGGAGGTGGACCCGGAAAAGATATGCATGACAGGCAGTTCGGGTGGTGGTATGATGACAACATACATACTGCCGTTCGATGACCGTATTGCTGTGGCAGTGCCCGCATGTAATCCCAATACATGGTCGTACCGTGTACATGCCAACCTTGCAACAGACCATGAGCAGGTGTTTTTTGCAGCTTTTGAAAGTGGTATTGATCCGCGGGGTGACCCTCTTTTTTGTCAGGTACCCCGTCCGCTGATGCTTAACACCACATCAGATGATAACTTAAATCCTCCCCGCGGAGTCTGGGAACTAGACACCTGGTTGTCCAAATCTTATTCTGTCCATGGCGTGCCGGAAAAGGTTACCACATCTATGGTCAGGGCGGCACATGACTATAACAGGGAGCAGCGTGAAGCCACATATTCATGGATGCTGAAATGGACTGGC
>JAAYJR010000046.1 GCA_012522835.1 Bacteroidales bacterium | reverse complement strand
TTGATAAATAATGTTAATTGACCGTGTGTTATTTATTAAAATACATATCTTAGCGGTTCTTAATTAATTAAGCTGAATGTTTGTAAAAATTGTAAACAGATCAAATAATCCGCTTCCTGAATACAGTACAATGTTTTCAGCAGGGATGGACTTACGGGCTTTCTTAGAGGAACCAATGGTGTTAAAACCGTTGGAAAGGAAATTGGTACCTACGGGACTGTTTATTGAACTTCCCAAAGGATATGAAGCTCAAATTCGCCCCAGAAGCGGCCTGGCATTAAAAAAAGGATTAACTGTATTAAATACCCCCGGAACAATTGATGCTGATTACAGGGGAGAGATTAGAGTTATATTGATTAATCTTTCACCGGAGGAGGTTGCTATTGCAAACGGGGACAGAATTTGTCAGATGATAATTGCTGCGCATGAAACTGTGGAATGGAATTTGGTGGAGGTTCTGACTGAAACGGAAAGGGGAGAAGGAGGATTTGGTCATACCGGGAAAAATTAGAATATGAAGAGAGGAATAATTAAAAGGTTGGTATTTGTTTTAATATTGCCTGTTTTGTATACTGCATGTTCAGGTACTAAAAATGTTGTCCGGGTTGAACCGGATCAGGAGGAGACAAAAGTAACAGAGATTGAGGAGCAAAAGCAGAAGGAGTTTGAATTTTTATTTGTCGAAGCCATAAAGGAGAAAGTATTGGGTAATACCCAGAAAGCTGTTCAGAATTTAGCCGGCTGTCTTGAGATAAATCCACGTTCATCGGCGGCTATGTATGAACTGGCTGGTATTCATGCTTCAAATAATGACTTGACCAGCGCCTCACTTCTGTTGGAAAAGGCAATAAGTTTAAATCCTGATAATAAATGGTATCAACTTTTATTGGCGCAGATATATCAGCAGTCCAAGAAATTTAACGAAGCTGCTGATATTTACGACCGTTTACTGCAAAAAGATCCTGAAAACCTCGAATATTTATTTATGAAGGCAACTCTTTTATCGAATTCAAAAGATCCTTCTGAGGCATTAAAGGTTTACGATCAGTTAGAACAAAAAGTTGGTATAAATGAGCATATTTCTGTTGCAAAGCAGAATTTGCTGATTGAAAACGACCAGGCAGACAAAGCTTTCGCAGAAATTGAAAAACTTATAGAGTCAGATCCTTCGAATCCTCAATATTATGGATTAATGGCTGATCTTTATCTTAGTGAAGGAGATTCGGTCAATGCCTTGAAATATTATCAAAAAATCCAGGAAATAGACCCGGAAAATGGATTTGTTCATTTTTCACTTGCCAATTACTACTTTCATCAGGGTGATATTGTCAGGTCATTTGAAGAGACCAAGGCAGGTTTCAGCAGTGACCAGATAGATGTGCAGTCTAAGTTACAACTTTTTATGATGATGACCGCACAAACATCAGGTCAGCAACTTACTCCCGAACAAGAGTCTGAACTGACAGATATTCTCCTTGAGCAGCACCCTGATGAGTATTTGGTACATACATTAAAGGCAGAAGGGTACCTGAAAAGAAATATGCTCCCTGAGGCACGCTCCGAACTGTTGCTGTCACTTGAGATGCAGAAGAATGACTATATGATATGGGAGAGGGTGTTATTTATTGATAACGACCTGCAGGACTGGGAAGGGTTATACAATCATAGCCGGGAGGCTATAGATCTTTTCCCCAACCAGCCGCAGCCATATTTCCTTAATGCAGTAGCATGTATACAATTGCAAAAATATGAGGAGGTTATATCGGTAACTGAAGAGGGTATGATGTATATCGTTGACAATACGAAAATGAAAGGTCAGTTTTTGATGCTTAAAGGGGAGGCCATTTATAAAATGGGTAATAAAACTGAAGCTTTCCGTATTTTTGATGAGTCTGTCGAACTGGATCCTGATAACCATATAGCACTTAACAACTATGCTTATTACCTGTCTCTTACAGGAATGCACCTGGATAAGGCAGAAAGGATGAGCGGGCGTGTGATTGAAATGTTCCCTGAAAATTCAACCTATCTCGACACCTATGCCTGGGTTCTCTTTAAAAAGGGTGAGTATTCACTTGCGAAATTTTATATGGAATCAGCAATTAAATTTGATCAGGAGAATAATCCCACTCTTTTGGAGCATTATGGAGATATCCTGTTTAAGCTGAATAAAATAGGAGAGGCTGTCAGTAACTGGGAAAAAGCCATGGAATTGGGAGGGAGCTCTGACCAGCTGGAGCGTAAAATAAAAGAGAAAAAATATTTTGAAGAGTAATCAAAATGATCTGTGAAGGAGACTTAAGAAATTTCAGGATAGAACAGATTTTTTCTTTAACTGTTATTTTAATTGTTTTAGGACTGGCGTCATGCCGTACTGTCCGGAAAATGCCCGTAGCATCAGTTAAACCAATAAGTACGGAAAAACTTCTGCGAAGAGTGGAACAGAATGTTTTAGACTTTAAAGATCTAAGTATAAGACGAATTCAGTGCAATTTCAGCAGCAGCCAGACAAACTCCAGCTTTCAGATGAACCTCAAAGCAAAGCATAACGATAAAATCCTTATTTCAATAAGTAAAATGAATATTCCTGTAGGAAGGGTATTATTAACCCCCGACAGTGTTACATATGTGAATTATATTGAGCGTAACTATTTTGTTGATGACTACTCTGTTTTTTGTGATATTTTAAATCTCAGTTTAAATTTCGATATAATTCAGTCAGTCGTTGAAAACAATATTTTTTATTTTCAGTATAATTCAAAATCACTGGCCAGAAATTCTTATGAATCCTATGTGGAGGAGGGCAGATATGTGTTACAGTCAGATTTTAATGAGAACTTTGTGAGAAAAGAGAAGAGGTATAATAATATTTTTTGTTATAATAATCTCAGCAACTACTCCGAAAATATTGTATCTCAGAAATATCTGTTCAATGCCTTTAACTTTGCACTTGAGAAATTCATTATCTGGCATAAAGAGACAGGATGGCAGCTGGAATCTGTTTTTGACAATTTTACTAAGGTTGATAAACAGGATTATCCGGGTTCAATTGACTTGAAAATGATCACACCTGAAGATATTATTGAATTGAAAATCAGATTAAGCGGATTTTCAACAGAGAAAATGGACGATCTGGAATTGAGAATTCCTGCTAAATATACAAAAAGCCGATTCTGAAGGAGTGGTAATTCTCTCAAAAAATATTTTGTTATCCGGGTATTATATATTTGCCACTTTTTGCAGTCCCCGTATGTCAATAATTTTTATTCTTCGGCCTTGTAGTTCAATTAACTTATCTTGTTTGAATTCTGAAAGTAAACGAATAACCGATTCAGTAGCAGTGCCTACAATGTTTGCCAGCTCTTCGCGTGTAAGTGATATTTTCAGAGTATTTTGATTATCAAGATCAAAATTATTTTTTAGTATAAGCAACACCTCTGCAAGCCTTTCCCTTACCGATTTTTGTGCAATATCAGTAATGTAACTGTTTGCCTCGCGTAACTCCTGGCATACAATCTGTAACATATGCAGGGAAAACTGCCAGTTGCTCCGGATAAGGTAAAGGAGTGTCTGATAAGGAACGTGACATAAAACAGCATCATCTATGACTTTTGCGGTTGTACAGGCAAGTTCCCGGCTTACCAGGGAGCGGTACGCAATAATATTTCCCTTCTTGGCAAAACGTATTATCTGTTCTTTTCCATCAATACCTGTTTTATATATTTTAAATATTCCCCTGGTAACACAAAAGAAGCCCGTCAGCCTGTTACCCTCTTTATATACAATTGTTCCTTTTTTATATAATGAACATTCTTTTTCATAATCCAAACGGGCATATTCCTCATTATTCAATTTTTTAAATAATTGGAATCCGCTCAAATCACTCTCTTCAGTAGAGGGTAATGAACTATTTTTTCTCATTGCAATTTTTTTTCAGAGTTTGTTTAAACAACAAATGCCAAAAATAGTTAAAATATATATTACAGTAGTGCTTAATTACTATTTATATAGATATTTATATGTTATATATTTGTGGTTTATATCGGATTGCTGTAAGAGTAAAAATGAACGCGAAATAATCTAATCTGTATGGCTAAATTTGGACAGGAATAACGAACATTTTTTCCACTTTAGCCGGGATTTTTAAATTTGAAATTAATATTTGTAAATAATTATAAAATTCTATTAATATGAAACATACTGTAGATATGTTCTGGACTGATAATATTGCTTTTCAGACCGATCTGGACGGACATAAAGTTATCATTGATGCCGATATTCCTACCG
>JAAYJR010000324.1 GCA_012522835.1 Bacteroidales bacterium | reverse complement strand
GCTGCGAACCAATATGTTAAACCTGCATTGTTCAAAGAGCTGCATATCGCTCCAGTTCATGGCTTCTTTTAATATCATCATGCCCAGTAAAAGAGAGACAGAAGCGTTAGGTGCGCCCATCCTGTCACTGAACAGTACCTGATAGGGTGATTCATCTATGCGGGAGATGACCTGGTTGCGGAACTGGTTGTGCCAGGCTGAAGGATCGTTGAAAAGCTTTTTGGATTTTCCTTCAAGCACTGCAGGAATGCCCCCGAAAAGGTTTATCTGCGGATCCCGGTTTGATTTTTTAAACATACTGCTATAAAGATTGATTACAGTCATGAATATAATAAATATTTACTTAATTAGCAACATATACAACTGAAAAACAAGGTATTATTTGAATAATTTTATCAACAAACATGTTAACATTTTGAATTAATTATTTTTTTAACCGCCCCTCTGACTTTTCGGAGTGGGCTCAACATTCAAATATCGACCCAGCCAGTATGGCAGCAACCAGATGTCTCCTGCACTGTACTCCGACCGGCCGTCGGTACCTCCGTCAAGCTCAAATCGATTAGCGTTATGCCGCCTGACTGGCAGTTCATCGGGTGGCAATACTTCTTCAATGGTTTGATTGCGAAAATTTTCAGGCACGGGCTGTATATCTTTCCTGTGATTGTTTTTCACTGTCCAGTTGATTAAGTCTAACGGATATTCCTGCAAATACCAGATAGCTTCTTCCAGATCAAATTCATCAGTCACCATTGCAGTGAACAGGTTCCACAGGCCATCCTTTTCCGGCCGCTCATTTTCCCAGTGGTCGATGATACTTTTCCGGTACATTGCTTGCAGTGTATCGTTAAAAGCATATCGGTACAAGCCCCGGTAACCCAGGAAATACATCTCATCGTCGGAATGATTCCAGGCAGACGAGAGCATTTTTGCCCGGTCGCCGGAACCTTCAGGAGCTTTGCCAATTTCTTCCATAGGCCGCATGAGGTTTTCAAGGTATCCATGATCATACATCAACTCAAAAGCCTTCTTTTTATAAATTTCTTTTTTAGTAAAATAATAAGCTGTTTGGAGCATGGAGATAATGTTTGAACTATTCAGTTTACGATCACCCACTGATACAGGAAATCCGTTAACATATTCCGGATTCCACTTTCCCCAGGTAGTAGGTTTGCCATCGTGATCAACAAGGTAAAGATCATTGTCAATAATGTGCTGCATCAGCTCATCCAGCAATCTGACCGCCTTGTTTCTGACATGTTCATCATCGATAAGCTCAGCAATGGCGCCAAAAACAAAAACATGTCCGATGGCTTCGTCGCTACTGGTAGTAGCTTTCCAGTCCCACTCAGGATCGGAGGAGTGTTGCCACCGCTCCGGATCAGCCAGTGCATCGATATAACCGCTGCGCTCGAACGAACGGGAGGGGAAACCGGGGACAGGATTGATAGTGTATAAACGTTCCATAGCATCAAGCGATTCAATACAGTTTTTCAGGGCTTCATTCGATTTGGTTACAGCATATCTGAAAACCTGGCTTCCAAGGTACATGGAGGTCCAGAGCCCGTCGTTATCTGAATCTTCCAGATAACCGGTGGAGAAATTTCCGTTTGTCATTCCACTCAAGGTGGCATTAAAACCATACCGGATATGGCGGAGACGGACTTGCTCTTCAAAATACATTGCTTTTTTATGTAGGGTAAATTCTTCAAAACAAATCTGCCCTAATCCTCTGCCAGTTAAAATCAAAACGGAATTTTCAGGCCCTTTGGCTATGTCAATCACCCGGTTTCCGGGAAGCCAGCGTTCACCGTAGTAATAATCATAATTACCATCTTCCCGCAGCTTAAAGGCTCCTTCGGGGGAACCAAACCAGACATTGCCATCAATCTCTTTTACAACGGTAATTTCAGGAACAGGCAGTTTTGATTTCATCTCAATGTTCTGTTTCTGCAACAAATTGTTGATTTCGATGTATCCCTTTAAAGTACCTATAATGGTGCGTCTGTTAGTATCTGCTATATCAATTGAGTTAAAACCGCTACCTTTAAAAATGGTAATTAATTCTTTTGCCCCCGGAGAGAAACTATACAGTTCATTCGATGTCAAAATCAGGAACTTACCGGTTGCCGGGTCAAACTTCAGCTCAAGAACCGGATCTGATGTTTCCCCCTCCCAAATTTCTTCCGAATCTTTTATCAGTTTTAAATTCCTTCCAGTTGCAATTAAAAAAGAAAAGTCCTCACCGGCTGTGAACAATTGTGCCATAGGCATATTGTGTTGTAAAAATAATTCACCAGCCCATGCATTGCTGAGAAGAGCTTTATCATCAAGATATACCAATTGCTCTTTATACACTTCAATATCAACAACATTCTTATTTGCAAAAGGGCGATGAGAAACATCTTCCTCCAATGTCCCCGGATAGAGAAATGCGCCTGCATGAGGCAGCAATAATCCTTCCGAAGACAATACCTGTATTTTCCCATTACGGTCGGCAGCTACCTTTTTTAGTGCCACATCAGGCCGGTCAAAATAATATTTAATGCTGTAATCCTGCCGGAAAGTAGTATCAGGGTG
>JAAYJR010000255.1 GCA_012522835.1 Bacteroidales bacterium | reverse complement strand
GTAAAATGTCTGCCAAAGTAGATAGTTCTGCCGTTCAGGACGGATACCAGATCTATCATCATTGCTTTGTTTTTAATGACCAGGGCCACTGGACTGTGATCCAGCAGGGTATGAATGAAGAAAACCTTCAAGCCCGCCGTTACCATTGGCTTAGCACCCAAATGCAAGAGTTTACTGTTGACCCGCAAAGTGCCATTTGCTGTGACCATACCGGAGAAACATTAAACCTGGTGTCCAAATCCAATCAGCTGCTGAATCAGACCAGCTGTAAATTGGTTCAAAGTCATCCTGACAAACTGCTTTTTGAAATTGAAAAAATCAATAATCAATCAAAAGCTTTGCAATTGCCAAGGCCTCACTGGATTCCCAAAACTTCATATTTAAATAAATCACTCTATCTTGCCTATGAACAGCAGCCTCAGAATTTTGAACAGCTTCTGGGGGTCTCCGGAGTAGGCCCAGGTACACTGAGAGCTCTTTGCATGGTGGCGGAAGTCGCCTATGGAGTAGAAGCCAGTTATGCTGATCCAGTCCGTTATTCCTTTGCCCATGGCGGTAAGGACGGGATCCCTTTTCCAGTCAATGAAGCAGATATCGAGAATAGTTATACTGTACTAAACAGAGCACTTCGCCGCTCCCGGGCCGGCCATAGTGAACAGCTTAAGGCTTTAAAAAATCTGGCTAAATGGCATAGTGAAACAATGAATAGCATCAACTGTACTCCTGTTTCAGGCGTTGACTCAGGAAGTTTAGCTCTCATGCCAAGCATTGAAGCAAGAAACTCAGATTCTATTTCCGGAAAAAACTCAGCTCCCTCTTCATTACCAGTACAAATGGAACTATTTTGATTTTATGATTTAGAGCTTTATTCAAGTCCCCGGAACTTTTTAATTCAAATGCTGCCATAAGTATTCAGCTACATCAAAAACCGGTATTTCCTCATCATTGGAAACTTTCACCCCGTCTATAAGCATCGTCAGACAGTATGGACAGTTACTCACTATGACTTCCGGATGAGTCTCCAGAAGCTGATCCACCCTGGTCTCATTGATTCGCTTGTACCCGTCGGCAGATTCTTCTTCCAAAAACATTCTTCCCCCGCCGGCACCGCAGCAGAATCCAAACTGTTTGGATTTTTCTACTTCTGTAAGCATTCCTCCAGCTTTGCTGACAATTTCCCGGGGAGGCTGATAAATATCATTATGTCTGCCCAGGAAACAGGAATCATGATAACTTACTTTTCTTTTGTCATCGCCTAAGACTTCCAGTTTACCGTTGCCCACTAAATCTGCCAGAATTTCTGTGTAATGATATACCTGGTAATGCCCATCCATATAGGGATATTCATTTTTAATGGAATTGTAGCCATGGGGACAAAGACAAATAATTTTTTTCACTCCGTAATTATTAAAAACCTCGATATTTTGTTTGGCCAGAGTCTGAAATAAATATTCATTGCCCAACCTTCTGGCCGGATCACCGCAGCATACCTCCTCTGTTCCCAGATAACCGAATTTAATTCCCGCTTTATTTAATATCTTGACTACTGTTTCCCCCACTTTTTTATAACGATCATCAAATGCTACTGCACATCCTCCATATAAAAGGTATTCGAATTCTCCCTGATCCTCGCCCAGTAAATTCACCTGGTCTCTTATCTTTCTCTCGGTAAGCCACTCAGCCCGGGAAGCCCAGC
>JAAYJR010000090.1 GCA_012522835.1 Bacteroidales bacterium | reverse complement strand
CCGCCAGTTACCTTTTTCTGTTTGATGAAACAAGTTTTTGAAACCCAGCCGGTAATTAACAGGCTCAACTATAAAATAGACTGACACCCATACCAAAGGAAAGAATATTTCAGGCCATACCAGTAGCAGGAACAGCATAATCCAGCCGGAAACAAAAAATATCAACTGAAGGCGGCGCCCCGTTTTCCAATGTGGGGCAAAGTCTCTGAGATTAAAAGTGGACACAAGTTCTGCTGATTCAAATACGGCCGGCAATACGATGCTGAAATTTAGTGAAGCATATAATGCATAAGTTATATCGCTGAAATATTCCCGGCCTTCATAGTTCCAATTTTGCAAAACTTCATTAAAAAGCTCGAATAACCACCATAAAGGGACAGACAGCACGAACAGAAGAATAAATCCTTTTAAATTTCTTTTAATAAGGGAAGTTCCCTGACGTTTATATACAAGGCCATCAACAGCGAGAATAAATCCCAGCCAGAGCGGAAAAAACATCCAGTGAGTCCGTAATCCATCCAGATTCCAGTTCATATGCCAAAATATGATAACCAGAAATATTCCCAACCAACCGTGAGGCGGGTATTTTCTTTTCATATTAACTATCCCCTGAGACTTTTTCGTAAAAAAACCGTTTAAAGTATGTTGTCCTGTTTTGCAAAGGTATTTCCAATTTCTGAAAAAGTGTTCTCATTACTTATTTAATGATGAGTTGTAACTATAATACTTTTTCCTGCTCAAATTCCCCTGTCTAAATTTCAAGGAACCTACTCACAAAATTAAACACTCCCGGGAAAAGTATTATTATATTTTTTTAAATTGTATTTATACTATAATTTTTACATAGAATCTTTCACATCTGTTCCTATAGTACTGATCTGATTTCCTGAATATAAAAAAAAGATACTAATCATAAACAGTATGTAGGATGCTATATGTTCCATAATCTCATCTGCTGTGTTCAAATATTGAAAACCATATCCATGTGGAAGTATAGTTGTATGTAATATTCTGTAAATAATCCAATTTACTAAAAAGAATATGCCCAATGAAATCGGTGGAATTGGTAGTTTAATTCTTTTTGTCAATTTTTTCAGAGGTTTAAAATGATATACGCAAAACGGTAAGAAAATACCAAAAATAATTGTAGAAACCCTGAACATAAAATTCATTGATAATAATTTTTCCAAACCTGTTTTTTCCCTGCCTGAAGAATCCACAGTGCTGAATAAATCGAGATTATGAATAGTTATTTCATTTTGCACATTTTTTTCCAAAATTTTTTGTGGAGTATCAATACTGAAAAGCCGTTGGCCCCATGAAATCTCTTCACCGGCGGCAAAGAAAAGTGCAAAAAAAAGTATCAGAAAAAAAGCATTTTTTGTTTTTGTAAACAGAAAAAGAAAGACAAAGGAACTAACAAGAAAAAAAAGAAAAGTCAGCCATTCAAATATCTGATCTTCTTCGCCAAGACGGGAGATAGTTTCTGCATCGAATATCAGGTAACTTGAATAACTTAATACAAGAACGAGCAAAATTGTAAAAGTATAATTTTTCGAATACTTAAATTCCTGAATATATGCTTTTATGATTTTGTACATGATTTTTAAATTACGTATTAAGTTAAATTAAAAATTAATTCAACACAATAAAGGTTATCTTTTTATAACAAGTAAAAATCAGGGTTGTTTAATTAATAATGAAAAATCTGTATAGGTT
>JAAYJR010000285.1 GCA_012522835.1 Bacteroidales bacterium | reverse complement strand
GGGCCCTCCGTGTGGACTCCCTGTCCTCCATCGGAATATCTTCGGTTTCGGCGCCCTCCCAGAAAAGTCCGTAGTTGTTTTCATTGCCCAACAGATATAACAAAAGACCAGGAGTGTTTTGGTACTCTTTGGCCAATTCTTTTACCTCATTCAGCAAAAGATCTTTTACCCGCTGATCAGAATACTCTGTATTTGCAATCCATGCACCATCAAGTGTAAGTCCGTAACGCCCAAAAGAGTGATTGAGCATGGTATAAATACCATATTTTTCGTAAATGTACTTTATCCATTTGGGCTGAATTCCTGTGTAAACACGAATGGTATTCACATTCATATTTTTCAACAGCGACATTTCATCATCAAGTGCCTTTTTGATAAAATCGTCTGATTGATTCCATAAACTGTAGGAGAAATTTGTACCAACAGGGAAATAATCCCAGTTCATTCCATTTACCATAAACGGTACTCCGTTAACCAGAAGCCTCCACCCGTCTTCTTTATGTTCTACTCCTACCTTGCCGGACTGAGCAAACAGGGAGACTGAGAAAAAGAGGAAGATTTGCAGAAAGATAGATTGTTTCATATGATATAAGTATTGAATTGATTTATTTAAAATGCCAAAGACCAACTGCTAAATGTAGTTACTTTAGAGTGGATATTTATACAAACATTTCATATACAAGCATCTCTAAATGACTCTTATTTCATAACATTAGAGAGCATAAAATGCTGATATATCGAACCTTAGAACATTTATAGTTTTTTAATTAATGGTTATGATTTTTTTTGTGTGCTTATAATTTGTATATATGTGCTATATATTGTACAAAATCAATAAATTATAATATGATTTCACACCACTGGTTCATACTATTTTGCATTTAACATAATCCGATAAATCTTCACCTTAACCATTTACATCGCAGGCTTGCAAAAGTCTTACAGAGAGGAATTCTTCATTCCCTTATTAATTTTTTTGATCTTTCTATTAAGTCATCAAGATCATTTTGTTCTTTTATAGATTCCCTGCCTGTATGCATAGTCATCTTTGCATGTTTAATTAGTGCCGTTTTGTAACTTTCGTTTGTAACAAATTCATTAATAATTATTAAAACCTCCATTAATCTGATTATAACAGCAGTACTTCCAACTGAAAACTGCCGGATTTGATTGAATGCTGCATCTAAAACACCTTCAAAATTTAAAGTATCTGTAATAACTCTCAACTGTTTTTTATCATCCACCCTGTATTTTGAAGGAAATTTTACCTGTGCAAGATAACAGATTGTAGCTGTTAAGCTATTAATGCAGGAAATTGCGGTATAAGGGTCATTTACACCCGGGGAAAGTGCCCGGGCTGCAATTTCAACCAATTGATTAATGGAAAACTCAAGGTCTTGTTGAGCAGTTTTTGTTTCGCCAATTACAAAAAGAGAAAAAATCTTTTTAAACTTTTCTGTTTCTACTCTTTCGTTTGTATACAATTTTCCTATCTCAATACCTTCCACCAAATAGTCTCCGGGTCTGTGATTTAACTCAAATAAAGCGTCAAAAATTTTAATTACATTCAGCAATGATTCACTGTCAATATATTGAAGGTAACCACTTTTAGGACATTTTACAGAAATAATATTTTTGTAACCTGACTTAATAATACCAACAGGTAAATCCTTTTCAGAATCTGGTTCATCACCCATTTTTTCCGGGAATAATACTCTGACCTGTTTAGAAATAAATGCAGAAATATCGGAAATAACCTTATCTGCCTGAATGCTAACTGCAATCTGGTGGATAAAAACAATAAGAAGAATAATATTTACAATTGCTGCAATAATTGCCAGAAGTATTGAAAGGGATGGTATAAAGGTATTTCCGTTGTTTTCATTTATAGCATTTAAAACAATCAGACAATACAAATAGGTAGAAATATATGAGCCCAGCACAATTTGATTAAGCCTTACATACATAAAGTTTTTTATAAGTCTCGGGCCTAATTGAGAAGAAGCAAGTGTTAATGCCACCAGCGTAACCGAAAAGACAGTTCCCGCAACACCAATCATTGCACCTGATATGGTAGATAGTATACTACGGGCAGAATCTACACTATGTACAAAAAAAAAGCGCCCTAAGCCATCCTGAGATAAAGTAGTTATCCCGTCAACATAAACAAATCCGACAGCCATCAGGATCGAAAGAAGAATTGTCAGGGCAGGAACAAACCAGAAAGTTGCCTTTAATTCGTTCCAAAAGAATAATAATTTTTTCATTATAGTTAATGCGAAATTTCTCCTTCCTTAAAAAGAAATTCTTTGAGTTGGTCATCCCACCCATCCATATTGCGCCGCAACCATTCCAGGGTCATGCAGGCATGTTCAATTTCTTCTTTCATGTTATGCACCAATATACCTTTTAATGATTCATCTGATTCTAAATCAGCACGTTGGTTATACCAGTCAACAGCTTCGATTTCTTCTTTCAAACTATTTCAAGCACGCGTCAAAGAACGGACTTCCTGACTCAATTCTTTTGATGGTTCGTGATAATCGCTCATAATGATAAAATTTGTTATATTATAATTAATAATGGTACCTGCATTGTGCAATGTAAAGCATATAATCCCCAACTTTATAAACTATACGATGTTAAACTGATATTCTCCCGCTCTAAAATCCTGAAAGAGTTGATTTTAAATTTTCCCGCAATTCAGAATAATTAACTGCTTTCACTTTAATACCCGTTATAATTCAAAATTAATTACTTTTTTTAGATTTTCAATTTTGTAATACTACTTTTATCCTGTAGAATAATATTTCAGTTAAGGCAGAGCGAAATTAAAACTTTGAAACGAATATTATATCTAACAGAACAACCGGATGCTGACTAAAAACAATTTAAAAAAATGTTGGAGAAATAGTTTTGTTTTATCTATGATGTTCGTATTTTTGCGAACAGCGAACTATTAATTTTTAAAAACAGAAACCATGAATACAACAATTGGATTTATCGGAGGGGGAAGAATTACAAAAATTTTCCTCGAAGGATTCAAAAACAAAGCTGTTAAATTTAAAGAGGTGAAGATTTATGACCACAATGCACAAACTCTGGATGCATTAAAAAATGTCTGCCCGCAAATTGAAATAGCAGCCAGTCCGGAGGAGGCAGCTAAAGCAGACGTAATTATCATAGCGGTTCACCCGCCGGTGGTTATGGAAACACTTGATAAAATTGCAGGTATAGTGAATGAAAATACAATTGTGGTTTCACTGGCGCCAAAAATCACTATCGAAAAAATGGCATCCAAATTGAAAACCTCCAACATTGTGCGGATGATTCCAAATGCAACTTCATACATCAATAAAGGATACAATCCACTGGCTTATCACCCTGACATTCAGAAAAAACAGAAAAAGCAGATAAAAAAGATGTTTAACCCGCTGGGCAAAACCTTCGAAACCGAAGAATACAAACTGGAAGGTTATGCTATCATTTCGGGAATGTTACCCACCTATTTCTGGTTTCAGTGGCAGGAACTTGAGACAATCGGGGAAAAAACAGGACTTTCAAAAAAAGAAGCCGCTAAAACCATCCGCAACACATTAAAAAATGCCATCACCCTGTATTATAAATCTGGATTGACCCCGGAGGAAGTGATAGATTTAATTCCTGTAAAACCCATTGGAGAAAACGAGGAGGAAATTAAGAACACTTTGAATACCAAATTACTGGGATTGTTTGAAAAAATCAGACCCTGAAAAACAATATGCAGAATAAAGAAATTAAACATCAGTTAAAATGAAAGCGGAAGATTTAAAGTTAGTTGTAAAAGAAAAATACGGTTCCATCGCCAGGCCGGGAAACTTTTTGGAGCAACAGGGATGCTGTGGTTCTTCAGGTTGTTGCGGTGAGCCGGAATTTAGCATGATTGGTGACGAATATACAAATGTGGCAGGATATAATCCGGATGCTGACCTGGGACTCGGCTGTGGATTACCCACTGAATATGCCGGAATAAAACCGGGCGACAGCATACTTGATTTGGGCAGCGGAGCAGGAAATGACTGTTTTGTAGCCCGTACTTTTGTTGGTGAAACCGGACAAGTTACCGGCCTCGATTTTACCGAAGAAATGACACAAAAAGCTCAGCAAAATTTAGCTAAAACAGGATTTAAAAACATCGAATTCATCCAGGGCGATATTGAAGAGATGCCCCTGCCTGATTCTACGTATGATGTGATTATCAGCAATTGTGTTCTTAACCTGGTTCCCGACAAACAAAAAGCATTTTCGGAAATTTATCGAGTACTGAAACAGGATGGCCATATTTGTATTTCAGATGTGGTACTAAGTGGTGAATTACCCGCAGGCATGAAGAAAGCTGCTGAAATG
>JAAYJR010000055.1 GCA_012522835.1 Bacteroidales bacterium | reverse complement strand
TGGGATTTCCGAAATAAAAAGCAGAAATTTGTCTGCAGTTTCGCTGCTTGAAAAAGCTGTTAAGAAAGATACTAATAATGTTTGGTTGTACGTTCATTTGGCAAAAGCTGGTCTGTTGGCAGGAGATGTTGACAAGTTTCAATATTACCTGGATATGGGAAAACAGATTCACCCATATTATGAACCACTGTTTTTGCTCGAAGCCAAACATTTATTTAATGAAGGCAGATACAGTGAATCAAAAAGGAAACTGGACAGGTTATTTGAAATTAATTCAAGGTATTTACCTGCCATAAAGCTGCTGGATGATTTAATGAAGAAAATTTTAGAATAAATAATTGATTATTAATTTTTTAAATATTGTATAATGAAGATAATAAAAAGAATTTTTGCAGTATTGATTTCGGGAATTTTAGGTTTTCCGTTTATGCTGTCAGCCCAGGATGAGGGCACCTATATTGATAATCTGGGAGTACAAGACAGCTCATACATGGAGATTGACCTGCTTAACGAAGGCCAAAGCTCAGGATCAGGAACTGTTATAATAATAATTGCAGTTATAGTTGTTATTTTGGCGGTAGTGTTCTTTATGATGAAGAAGAAAAAGAAAAAGTAAGAAAAAGAAAAAATATTTTTCAATTACTCAGGTCAATTGGCTCCTGCTTCCCGGCAGATATAGTGTCGGGGTCAAAAGGGTCATTGTTTTGCCTGTTTTCAGGAGTGATGTAAATTGTCCCTTTTGGATTTTTTATTCTCCAGTTTTCAAGCGACTGGTCTGACTGGAATCCTATGCCTGTAATAATTTGATCGGTCCGGATTATTTTTACATACTCTTCGGTATATATTTTCTCCGTATTCTCCTCCCATATAAGATGCTCTGTTTTTAAGGTATCACCTTTCACATTGGTGGCAATTACATTATTTTTTGCTTCCCACTTTTTTTCTTCGACAAATTGTTTTGCATAGTTTGCAGTAATGCTTGATATGACATTTTGATTATCATCATACTTAATCAGTTCGATCCCTTCCGGAAATTCATGATATGGGTTTCCTTCGGGTTCAAACCTTAGAAGCAGAGGTGTTTTCATAAAAAACCTCACTTTTCCGCTGTCAGTAAACAGGGTTTCAAAATCTCTTGCTTCAAGGACAGGGAGATTTTCTTCAGTATTAAAAGGCTTGATTTTTTCAATATTACTTTCACAACCGTAAAAAAAGGTTGCAGTCCCTGCAACAAGGACTGCAACCTTTATAAAATATTTTCGGATATTATTTATAATATTAAAATCTGACTCTTGTTGATTCATTTATCCAGCCTCCCACTTTATAGCTTTGACCTTCCTGCATGCTGCGGAAGAAAGCCTCTTCTTTATTGGGAAAATATTTTCTGTATGTGGCAGCTTTTTGTGAAGCGTCAACTGCACAATCCTGGCCTGCTCTTCTTGCTTTTTCAAAGTAGTCAACTGCTAACCAGAATACGGCCGATTTTTCGAATGCATCCTGTCCGACTGAACGGCTTGCTGAAACATATATATCACCAATCAGCATTAAAGCCTGACAATGTTCAGGATTTAATTCCAACGCTTTCCGGGCATAGTTGCGTGCTTCTGAGAGAGAATTTTCTTTAGCGAAAACGAAGGTGGCATATTCGTAATAATACTCAGAAAGCCTGCTATTATCAGTTTCCTGTTCCATAGCCTGTTTGTAATATTCTTTAGCTTTTGGAATATCGTTTCTTTTTAAGTATCTGCGTGCCATGTTGAAGGCAGCTTCGGCAGACGGATCCAGCTCATATAGCTTTTCTGTTGCCTGTGAAAACAGAGGTGTCTCTTCACAGTTTGCTTTACCCAGCCTGCGTAACATGCTTTTGATGAAGTCAATATCGTTTCCTTTTTCTTTAAACTGAGGTGTAAAGATATTAACAAGCGCTTCACAGTCAGCAGCGCCGGAAGTTCCGAAAATATCTTCCACATATTGTTTTACATCCTGGCAACTTTTTACCAGCTCTGCATCTTCATTTCTTTCAATGATCGCATCCAGAACCTTATTGGTGTTGTCGTAATTCATGACCACTGTCTCTTTTGGAAGTTCTCCAAGTTTAAACAGTGACCTTGTGGTTTGCATTAACAGCACAAGTACTGGTAATTCAGTTTTGTCACCCTGTTCTTCGATAGATTTGCTAAGCCATTCATAACCTTTCTTCAAGGTTGTTTTTAAAGCTTCACCTTCCGGAGGATTATCTGTATTCATTTTATGTTTAAGCCATGCAGTTGCTTTCCTGCCCGTAACATATCCTGATTCTCCGAAGTGTTTTATGCGTTTGTCATAAACTTTCATGAGTTCATCTATGTATTTATCCTTTTCCTGCGGAGTAGCAGCATTTTCAATCAGGCTTTCGTACATATTAGCTCCGTGGATATAAACATTAATTGTTGATTTCGGATATTTTGTATAGACTGCTTTCCAGTGGGGCATTGCAGATTGGTAATTCTTTTGTTTGTAGAATTCATTATAAAGTGAAAGTTCATTCATGAATTCCCTGTCCTGTTCCCTTATAAGGTCTTCGGCCGATTTAAGTACCACATCTCCCGACTGTGTCTCCTCTTCTTCAGCATCACCGGAAGGCAGGTTCCCGTCAAATGCAAAATCAAATACATCACCGGTTTTATCTTCAATGTCCAGTCTCTTTGAATCTGTTATATAAGTAAATTTTATCCATTTTGAATTACTGCTTGCCTCAACTTCATACTTACCATCGAAACTAGTCATCATAGTGCCACCACGATGAGCCTCCACGGTAATACCGGCAGCCGGTTTCCCCTCCCTATAAACAGTACCTTTAATAACTCTTTGTGCGAGCACTCCTGATATTGTTATAACAGTGAATGCAGCAATTAAAAAAGTTATGCGAAAAATAGCTTTCATAGTTTTTTATTTTTAATATTAATCAAATTTTCTTTTTATAAACCATAAATCATACAGGTTAACGCTTAAATTCAATATTGCATAGTTCTCAATAACCAGGTTATTTGCCTTTGTTCCTCTTCTGCCAACTTCGGCAGCAACATTTATTGTTGAATTAGAACGGTATACTGGTAAACCAACTCCAAAAGTTATGCCAAAATCATTAATCTGCTGATTATCAAATTCAAGATATGATTTTTCAAATTTTAATCCGGCGCGATATGCAATCCGGTTCAGGTAACTTCTTATAGAAAACCGGTCAGGGACCCATTCTGCACCGACTGCAAATTTATTTAAATCTGTTAAATTGGGATATTTTGTATCAAAAAAAATCGCCTTCGACCATGACTGATGATAAAAATCTGCATTGATCTCTAATGAATTATTTTTCACATAGGATATACCGGCACCGAAGGTAAAAGGGAATTCAATAAGTGACTGTTCTTTGCTTTGAAAATTCAGGGTATCAAGATCTGAACTATTTTCTGATGATATATTTTTTTGAGTCAGGTCGGAGTAAAATGCAGTGTATTTTGGTTTATTTTCCACAATAGCTCCAATCACTATTTTTTGATCGTTTTGCAATGGTAATGAAGCCTGCACTCCCAGAGACAGTCCGAAATCGCGCAATCTTATCCTCTCATATTTTTGCATATTATAGAAGTCCGATGAACTCAGAAAATAGATTTCAGAGTTTCTGTTCAGAGTTCCAAACAGATAATTAAGGTTTGCACCGACCGATACATTCTTAACCGGTTCAACAGCCAGTCCGAAGAATGCTTTAGACAATGATCCCACTCCAAAGTAACTGTGTAAAACATTTCCTGTGTTTTCAATATCTTCATTTACCTTGACATCATAACCCACATCTGAATAGGGTGTCAGTCCCATGCTGGTAGCCAACCATTCGTTAATCCGGAAATTCAGTGCAAAATATCTGAAGTTGACATCATTAGCATTCATGCTGGAAATGTCATTGCTGTACCTGGCAAATTTTCCTGCGAAACCGAATTCAAACATAAAACCCAGAGAATCTATTGCAGTGTAGGATGCCGGGTTAGCGAGATTAATCTGTTTGTTGTACCTGCTGGCAATTGAAGCCCCACCCATAGCATAGGTACGTCCGAATGAGTACGGCTGTAGATCCCCTAAGCCATACCTTGAGTATGGAGAGGTTGTGTTGTTATTGAATTGTGCAAATAAAAACACCGGAGTAAATATCAACAATGCAAGTGAAAAAAAGCTTTTAAATCTCCCCATTATATTCTAATATGCGGTTTAGTCCTAAGACTGTTAAATTAAAATTTACAAAGAAAGAATTTTTTAATTTTTTATCAAAAAAATTAGCATCACCTCCTGTTATAAATACTTTTAAATTTGTATAAAATTCCTTAAACATATCGATTGTTTTATCAGTTTCATAAATTATTCCCTGCTGAACACCTGCAAGTATTGATTCTGCGGTAGTACTGCCAAATAATTTGTCAAATTTCCCTTTTCCCAGTTGTGGTAATCTTGCGGTAAACTGGTGAAGAGCTTTAAAGCGCATTTCCAGTCCCGGTGAAATTTTGCCTCCAAGATATTGATTTTTTTCATTAATAAAATCAAAAGTTAGTGCAGTTCCGGCATCGATGATCAGTTTATTTGTATCAGGGTCCAGGCTGAAAGCTCCGATAACTGCTGCAAGTCTGTCATTGCCAAGTGTTTTTTTTGTCTGGTAGCAATTTTCGATCGGAACAGGAGTGTTGTGGTCAAGCATTAAAAAGGTGTCAAAATTTTGTTTCAGGTACAGCTCTGTTTCCGATGTGAAATTTTTAACTGATGAAACGATAGCTCTGTTCAGGGAGGTATATTTTTGTTTAAGTCCGTCAATATTTTGATTGCTGACCTCGCTGACAGATGACACACTTATTAATTCTTCATTGTTAAAGACTGCAATCTTAGAAAAGGAATTTCCGATATCAATAACCAGGTTCATATCAATCAATTATTCTGAGGCTAATATCAAGTGCCTTTACAGAGTGGGTGAGTGCTCCTATTGATATATAGTCAACGCCGGTTTCAGCTACTTTTCTGATACGTTTAAGAGTCATGTTGCCAGATGCTTCAATTTTTGTTCTTTTATTGATCAGCTTAACAGCCTCTTTCATCATATTTGATGACATATTATCAAGCATGATAATGTCAATGTTAGCTTCCAGGGCTTCTTGCACCTCCTCCATTGAGGAAGTTTCCACCTCAATTTTAATTCCCTGCGGAATTTTCTCCCGGATAGCTTCAACTGCATTTTTGATTCCTCCGGCAACCTGTATATGATTATTTTTTATCATCACCATATCATATAATCCGAATCTGTGGTTTGATGCTCCCCCCATCCTTACAGCATATTTGTCAAGATAGCGGTACCCCGGCATCGTTTTTCTGGTATCCAGAATTTTTACATCATAGCCTTCAACTTTTTTAATGCATTTATCAGCATACGTTGCTATCCCTGATAACCGCTGAAGAAAATTCAGGGCTTTTCTTTCTCCTGT
This sequence comes from Bacteroidales bacterium, assembly GCA_012522835.1. GTDB lineage: Bacteria > Bacteroidota > Bacteroidia > Bacteroidales > Prolixibacteraceae > JAAYJR01. Next base: position 7,078 of record JAAYJR010000055.1, on the reverse strand, counting down.
CAATATTGCCCTGAAGTCGCCTTTAAATTCAACCAGTATATCTCCCGGTTTGACCCTGCTTCCATCTTGTATCCTGTCGCTCCATTCAATATCCTTATCGAATTTTTTAAATACCATTTCTGCCACCTGGAGTCCGGCGACTACTCCCTCCTCTTTAACAAGAAGGATAGCCGTTTTTTTGGTATGCGGGGGTAAAAGATTATTGGTAGTTATATCCCCTTCGCCTATGTCCTCTGCGATTGCAAGATCAAATAATACTTCGGCTGAATTTAGTGTCTTCTCATCCATCATAATCTATTCTATTTTCTAACAGGTTCGAACTGAATTTCTTTGTTTTTTTGTTGTATGATATGTACTTGAAAACCGGGATCTTCTTCAGGGAAATCGCTTCTTATATGCCCTCCCCGGCTTTCTTCACGTTTTAATGCAGCATTGGCAATCAGGCTGCAGATTGTGGCGCTGTGAAAAATCTTCATCAGATAATAATCATCTTTCTCATGTCTGTACTTTTCGATTACCTCTCTGAAGTTGGCCAGTGCTTTCTCAATTCCGCTTTTATTTCTTACTATACCCAGATATTTAGACATTATTGTAGCTGTTTCATTTTGAAAGGTGAGAAAAGTACTTTCATTTTCAGAATTGATTTTTACAGGATTTAAAATGCCGGTATCGCAGTTAGCGCAAGTGAGTTGTGCCGCCTTTTCACTGGCCCTTTTGCCAAACACCAGGCATTCAAGTAAGGAATTGCTTGCCAGTCTGTTAGCTCCCATAACCCCTGTAGATGCAGCTTCTCCACAAATGAACAAACCTTTGATATTAGTCTCCGCATCGAGGTTTGTCCTTATGCCTCCAACCATATAATGTGCTGCGGGTGAAACCGGCAGCAGGTCTTTGGTCATGTCTAATCCAAGTTCCTTAAGATGTATATATATATTGTAAAAACGGTTTTTAATTTTTTCCGGATCCAGATGTTTAAGGGACAGGTATATATAATCTTTACCGGATTCACGTATCTGCTTAAAGATACTGTATGCGACTATATCCCGGGGTGCCAGTTCTGCCAGGGGGTGTATCTCTTTCATAAACCTGTTGCCGTTATGGTCAAGGAGCCAGGCTCCCTCTCCGCGCACTGCCTCACTGATGAGATATGCATCTGTACCTGGAATATAAAGGGCAGACGGATGAAATTGTATAAACTCTATATCGGCAATTTCTGCACCTGCTTCATATGCCAGGGCGATTCCGTCTCCTGTTGCTGTATCCGGATTTGTAGAGCGTGCGAATAACCGTGACAATCCCCCGGTGGCAAGTATTACCGCTTTGGCTTTGAAGATTATGTTGCTGCCGGTTCTCAGATCTATTGCCATAATTCCCGTTATACGGTCATTATTTTTAAGCAGTTTGACAACCGACAAATACTCAAATGGGTAAATTGATGGTTTCTCTTTTACTTTTTCCAGGAAAAATGATGTCAGCACTTTACCTGTAGCATCTCCCCCTGCATGCAAAATGCGTCGCTTGCTGTGGCCTCCTTCCATGCCCAGAAGATATTTACCCTTCTGCATATCGAACTTCATACCCATGCCGATAATTTCATTAACCCTCTCTATCCCTTCATTGACAAGCACTTCAACTGCATCCAGGTCACATAGGCCACGGCCTGCAGTCAGGGTGTCCTTTATATGCAGGGCAGGAGAATCGTCGCTGGTCATCACTGCGGCTATACCTCCCTGTGCATAATATGAATTGCTTATATCAAGTTCTGATTTGGTCACAACAGCAACCTTGCCAAATGAAGAAGAGTGATAAGCAGCAGTAAGTCCGGCAAGCCCGCTGCCTATAACAATAGTATCAAATTCAAATATTTGCATGAAACTAAAATCTCGTGAATGCCCGGCAAAGTTACTATATTCTTTTATTTATTATTTGTCCTGAAGGGATTTTCTGTTAAGCAGAGGCATATTAAACTATATTTAAAAGCAAAGGTCAATGGTTATGTTTTTTCTTCTTTCCTTCTATTACTACCACTATTTCACCTTTAGGGGGATTTTGGATATAATACTCAGCTACTTCGGACAAGCTGCCTCTTTTTATCTCTTCAAATATTTTACTGATTTCCCTGCAAACGCAGATAAGTCTATCCCCTCCAAGAAATTCGTGTAACTCAGATAATGTTTTAACTAAACGGAATGGAGATTCATAAAAGATCATAGTACGGGATTCTTCTGATAATTCTGACATCCTTTTTTTACGGCCTTTTTTTCTTGGAAGAAACCCTTCGAAAACAAATCGGTCAGAAGCTAATCCCGATACAGCAAGTGCAGGGATCAATGCGGTAGGACCGGGAAGACATTCAACATCGATATTTTGCCCGATACAGGCCCTGACCAGAAGAAATCCCGGATCTGATATTGCCGGGGTTCCGGCATCTGAGATAAGGGCTACAGTGTTCCCCTCCCTTATTTTTGCAGTTATCTGATTTATTTGCTGATGTTCATTGAACTGGTGGTGGGCAATGAGTTTTTTTTCTATTACCAGATGCTTTAACAGTTTTGCAGACACCCTTGTATCTTCCGCAAGGATAATATCGGCATTTTTTAAAACTTCTATGGCCCGCAGGGTAATATCGCCGAGATTGCCGACAGGAGTGGGAACAAGGATCAGTTTGCCGGTATCACTCATGATGAAACCTTCGTTTTACCAGGTTAATGAATTTCAGGCTGGTCTCGTTCTTTTTCCATTTGAAGTTGGCACGAAGATAGTCTGCAGCCTCCTTTTCATTTTTCATTGAATCAAGGGAATCCACAGATTCAGTAAACTTACCAGCATCATTATCGAAAAGTTCACGAATATACTGAAAACGGTCATTGATCCCTATCGCAGCCTTTATGCTTGACACCGGGAGATTTGACAATTTAAACTCAAGTTTGTTATGTTCAGTGATCAGGTCGTTTATTGATTTTCCTTTCAGAAAGCTGTCACCTAACCGGGATTTTGTATCAGCAATTTCGGCCGACTCTTCAAGCATCTCATCCTCATTGATCATCTCACCGTTAATAATTTGTGTCCTTACTGTTTTTTCCGTCAGCGGTTTTGTTGTATTGATTTGTTTACTGCCTTCCTTTTCGGCGGTTTCTTCTTTCGGGGCGGTTTCTTTTTTTGGGACCATTTCTTTTTTCGGGGCCGTTTCTTCTTTCGGGGCCGTTTCTTCTTTCGGGGCCGTTTCTTCTTTGATACTGACTACTTCCTGTTTTGGTACCTGTTTCCCTTCTCTCTCTGTAATTTCAGTATGAGGTATAACATCCCGGCCGGAAGCAGGTATTTGCTGTGTGTCAGCTGATACTTTTTTGTCAAGCATATTAAGTAATTGCAGGATCCCCTTCGCCCGGGTATGAATAAAGTCTATTTCAAGGGTTTCAAATTTTTCCCTGGTTTTAACTTCTGAGATGAGCTCTTCAAGCTCAACCATATCTTTTAATAAAATTTTTATTAATTTTTTATTTTCCATTATTTGCAGGGCTGATGGTTTAAAATTTAATTTTGTAAAAATACAAATTTTAATTACTTGTTACTCTCAGGATATCATTTTATTAGGTTGGTATTCAGTTATAGTCAGTGTTAAATTATTTTTATTATTAAATTATTAATTTAGAACGGCCATGTGCCAATGAAATAATGATCGAGTACTCTTTATCACAAATAGCTTCTGTTACAGAAGGAAAACTTTTTCTTCCCGGACCGCTAAAGGAGTGTAAAGTTAGTCAGATTGTAACAGACAGCCGCACTTTTTTTAAAGGAGAGAATTCTGTTTTTTTTGCTCTTTCCGGCCCCAGGAATAACGGGCACAATTATATTTCCGGTTTAACACAACGGGGAATGAAGTCCTTTGTGGTGTCTGAACCGGAATTTATTAACCAGGGAGCTGCATTTATTCTTGTGCAGAATACAACTGAGGCATTGCAGAAATTAGCTGCATATAACAGGTCTCTTTATGATTATCCGGTCATAGGCATTACCGGCAGCAACGGGAAAACAATTATAAAAGAGTGGCTTTATGAGCTTCTATCGGATGACTACAGGATTGTCAGGAGTCCGAAGAGTTATAACTCACAAATAGGAGTGCCACTTTCGGTTTTATTAATGGATGATCATTTTAACCTTGCCATTTTTGAGGCCGGGATTCCAAAACCGGGAGAAATGAAAAAACTTGCACCGGTAATAAGTCCTGATACAGGCATTTTATCTAATATAGGAGATGCCCACCAGGAAAATTTCAGATCAAGGCATCAGAAAATTGAGGAGAAGCTGAAACTTTTTACATCAGCAAATAGACTTATATATTGTGTTGATGATGAGGAAACTGCAAGAATCGCAAAAAAGTTTTGCAGTCATAATGATATTGAAGAAATTACCTGGACACTTAACGGTTTAGCTGCCAGCATTCACTTTAAGGCAGAAAGGAATAACGGCACCACCTCTGTATCGGCTGATCTGAACGGCAGCCATTTTGAATTCAGAATTCCTTTTACCGACGATTCATCTGTTGAGAACAGTTGTCATTGTTTTGCCCTGGCTTCTGTTTTAATGAGAAATCCGGGAAGAATAATTCCTGCATTTGAGAAATTAGGTCCTGTGGAGATGCGTCTTGAAATAAAACAGGGAATAAACAACTCTCTATTGATCAATGATTACTACAATTCAGACCTTGCTTCACTATCTATTGCTTTGTCGGTATTACACCAGCAATCAAAATCGGGACATTTAAAAAAGCAGGTAATTCTTTCAGATCTTCAACAAACCGGAATTCCCCATAAAGAGTTATATAGCCGTGTCAACCGGCTTTTAGAACAGTGGGGGATAGATGTTATTGCAGGCATAGGGCCTCAGATTTCTGCTAATGCCGGACTATTTTCTGTTAAGAAGTCTTTTTATCCTGATACACATACATTTGAAAGCTCCCTGAACAGAGCTGATTTTTTTGATTCTGCAATTCTCATCAAAGGAGCCAGGTCGTTTACCTTCGAGAGCATTTCGGCTTTATTGCAACAAAAAGCCCATCAGACAATACTGGAGATTGATATGAATGCCCTTGTTAATAACCTGAATGTTTTCAGGAGCTTATTGAGACCGGCCACCAGGGTCATGGTAATGGTAAAAGCATTTTCGTATGGCAGTGGTGATGTTGAAATTGCAAAACTCCTTCAGTTTCATAATGTTGATTATATGGCTGTTGCCGTTGCCGATGAAGGTGTTGCACTTCGACAGGCGGGAATTCAGTGCCCTATCATTGTGATGAATCCTGAGTCCCACAGTTTTCAAAATATGGTTGACTACTATCTTGAACCTAATATTTACAGCTTTCATCTCCTAAAAGGGTTTTCAAAGTGTGTTTCGCGAAGTTTTTTGAGGGAGTTTCCCATTCATATAAAAATCGACACGGGAATGAACAGGCTTGGCTTTAAGCAGGAGGAGGAGATCAGTGGACTCATAAAAGAACTACAGTCTGATAAATATTTAAAGATCAGATCGGTTTTTTCGCATCTTGCAGCTAGCGATGATCCGTCACTTGATCAGTTCACAACAGGCCAGATTGAAAGATTTGAAATAATTTCAGAATTGATAATCAGGTCGTTTCCTTACGAGATTGACAGGCATATTTTAAATTCAGCCGGCATTGAACGTTTCCCTGACAAACAGTTTGAGATGGTTCGTCTCGGTATTGGCCTGTACGGGGTTTCATGCACACAATTACCGCTGCAAAGTATTTCTGCCTTTTTGAGTACTGTTTCGCAGTTAAAAAAGGTGAAGGAGGGGGAGACAGTTGGATATAGCTGTCAGGGTAAAATCAGTGGTGACATAGAGATTGCCATTGTTCCTGTGGGCTATGCAGACGGACTTGACAGGAGGCTGGGAAACGGTATCGGGGAGGCATATGTTAAAGGCTGCAGGGTACCGGTTGCAGGAAATATTTGTATGGATATGGTTATGTTGGATGTAACAGGATTAAATGTTGTTCCGGGGGACAAGGTGGAGTTTTTTGGTAAAAATATTTCTGTTTCGGATGTGGCAGAAAAGGCTGGCACTATTCCTTATGAGATTTTTACAGGTATCTCTCAAAGGGTAAAAAGAATATATCTGTATGAATAGTGATCTTAACCAAGTTTGCTTATCCTGTCAAGCCGGTTATAATCCAGTATCTTAATTTTCCTGCCGTCGATTGCAATTACTTTCTCATTTGCAAAGGTTGACAATGTCCGGATGGCATTTGAAGTAGTCATGTTTGACAAATTTGCTATATCCTCCCTTGAGAGATACACCTTTAATGTGCAGCCATCATTTTCATATCCATATTTTCGTTTCAGAAGGATCAGCGACTCAGCCAGCCTTCCGCGAATATGTTTTTGGGTAAGTGTAACGGTACGGGTATTTGAGAACCCCAGTTCTCTGGATAATTTCCTTATGATTTGTTCAGCAAATAAGTTATTCTTAATGGCTCTTTTCATTATAAATTCAGAAGTAACAGAACAGATCACTGATTCTTCGAGAGCAACTGCAGATGCTATATGGTTTTCTTCCGCAAATAAAGCCCTGAAACCTATAATTCCCAAAGGCTTCACCATACGAATTATTTGTTCTCTTCCTCCAACGCCTTCCTTAAATATTTTAACTTTCCCGTTTACAAGCATTAGAAGTCCGTCTGGCTTTTCTCCTTCCTTAAATAATACTTCATTCTTTTTGACCTGGACAAATGATACCTGCTTTTCAAGTTCCTCTTTCTCCTCTCCTGATAAGAGATTGAAAATAGATTTGGGGTCCTCTGTTATTTCCCTAAAACCTGATTGTACATTTAACATCTAGATACATATAATATGTTTTACAGCATCAAAGTTATAAATTTTATGAAATATGTATATTTTTTTATCTGTTATTTTAATAAGTGACCGGATTGTAAAAAAATTCATCCGGATATTTATAATCGGCGGATGAATTTTTTTCATATTAACTAATTAGTATACAGTATTTTTCCATACTGTAACTATAACAAAAAGAGAGGGAGATAGTTTAACAGATTAATCCA